>JBGSTQ010000421.1:0-2040 GCA_041736375.1 Thiobacillaceae bacterium | reverse complement strand
CGCGACATCCACGCTGCCGGCGCGGCGATCAAGCCGGCCCGATCGGGGCGCATCCACACCTTCATCGCCACCAGCCCCATCCACATGGAGAAGAAGCTGCGCATGCAGCCGGACCAGGTGGTCGAAGCCGCCGTGAAAGCGGTCAGGCTCGCCCTCGAATACACCGACAACGTCGAGTTCTCGGCCGAGGACGCGGTGCGCTCGGAAATGGATTTCCTGGTGCGGATTTTCGACGAGGTGATCAAGGCCGGGGCGAAGACGATCAACGTGCCCGACACCGTCGGCTACAGCATTCCGGCCCTGTGGGGCGAACGGATGAAGCAGCTGATCGAGCGCGTGCCGAATTCGAACAAGGTGATCTGGTCGACCCACTGCCACAACGACCTCGGCATGGCGGTGGCCAACTCGCTCGCCGCGGTGATGAACGGCGCGCGCCAGGTCGAGTGCACCATCAACGGCCTCGGCGAGCGCGCCGGCAACGCCTCGCTGGAGGAAATCGTGATGGCGGTGCGCACCCGCCAGGACGTCTTCCATTGCGACACGCGCATCGACGCCACCCAGATCGTGCCGGCGTCCAAGCTGGTCTCCACCATTACCGGCTACCCGGTGCAGCCAAACAAGGCCATCGTCGGCGCCAACGCCTTCGCCCACGAGTCCGGCATCCATCAGGACGGCGTGCTGAAGCATCGCGAGACCTACGAGATCATGCGCGCCGAGGACGTGGGCTGGCACGCCAACCGCTTGAGCCTCGGCAAGCTGTCGGGGCGCAATGCCTTCCGCACCAAGCTGTCCGAGCTCGGCATCGTCCTCGAAAGCGAGGAGGCGCTCAACGCCGCATTCGCCCGCTTCAAGGAACTGGCCGACAAGAAGCGCGAGATTTTTGACGAGGACCTGCAGGCCCTGGTCAGCGCCGAGGGCTACGCGGCGGAAGACGAGCGCTTCAAGCTGCTGTCATTGAAGGTCTGCTCGGAAACCGGCGAGACGCCGCACGCGCAGATGATCTTCACCGAAGATGGCCTGGAGAAGCGGGCGGACGGTGACGGCTCGGGTCCGGTCGATGCGACCTTCAAGGCGCTGGAATCGGTGGTCAACAGCGGCGCCAACCTGCTGCTGTACTCGGTCAACAACATCACCAGCGGCACCGACTCGCAGGGCGAGGTGACGGTACGTCTGGCGCGCGACGGGCGGGTGGTCAACGGCCAGGGCGCCGACACCGACATCGTGGTGGCGTCGGCCAAGGCCTACCTGAACGCGCTCAACAAGCTGCATTCCAAGCTGGAGCGGGCGCACCCGCAGGTTTGAAAACTGAAAAGATTTAACCGCGAAGGACGCGAAGGAACGCGAAGGGGAAACCCACAATCCGCGAATGGCGCGAATAGGCGCGAACCAACTGCGTGTTCTATTGGCGTTACATTCGCGTCATTCGCGGATAAATTTTCTTCTTCTTCCGCCTTTCTTCGCGCCCCTTCGCGGTTAAACGCCCTTCAACCCTTCCTCCGCGACAGCGCGCTGAATTTGGCGTAGTAGATCGCGGCGAAAAAGAACACCACCGACAGCAGCACTTCGCCACCCGCCAGCCAGGCCGACAAGCCCTTGTCCGACCAGGCGCGCGCCACACCCTCGGTGAAGTAGGCCAGCACCAGCATCGACGCCCATTGATAGGTGTAGCGTCGGCCCTTGAGGATGCCCATCAAAGGCAGCAGGAGCGGCAATGCCTTCAGCACCAGCCAGGAGCCGCCGGGACGGATCGGCGCCAGCCACAACTCCCACGCCACACAGAGGAAGATCAGTGTGATCAGGCTGGCGCTGGCGGTGAGCTGCAATGCCTTCACACTCTCGGCCTCACAACGATCCTTGCTAAACAAGCCGCTTCATGTCGGCCTCCGGCAGCATTCGCCTGGCCGTCGATCCCGCTGCGCGGGGCCCTCGCCGGGTGGCTCATGCGGTCGGCCTCCGACCCTTCCCGCTGATTCGATGCAACTGCGCGTCGGCCTGCGGCCGCATTCGCCTGGCCGTCGATCCCGCTGTGCGGGGCCCTCG
>JBGSTQ010000385.1:0-6257 GCA_041736375.1 Thiobacillaceae bacterium | reverse complement strand
GGCGCACCTGGCCTGGCTGCCCGGCGAGCGCCACGACATCGCGGCCGTCATGCAGGCCTTCGACGTTTTCGTCCTGCCGTCGAAGAACGAGGGCATCTCCAACACCATCCTCGAAGCCCTGGCGAGCGGCCTGCCGGTGATCGCCACCGCCGTCGGCGGCAACGTCGAACTGGTCGAGGAGGGCGTCAACGGCACGCTGGTCAAGGCCGGCGACGCGGAAGACATGGCACAGGCCTTGCTGGGGTACCTGCATGAACCGGTTCGCATCACCACACAGGGCAAACAAGCCAGGCTCCACGCCGAGCAGCGCTTCAGCATCCCCGCCATGGCCGAGGCCTATAGCACCGTCTACGAGCAGACGCTGCGGAACCATGGATGACGGCAGGCCGACGATGGGTGCGGGATGTCGACATGAGGATGAATTGATGAATACTCCGTTCCTGCAAAGGCGGGAAGCTGGAAACTGAATGAGAAGCAGAGCCATCCCTGTCCGCCCCCTCTCCCTAACCCTGGTGGAGCTACTAGCCGCTCGACTAGGCCCGCAAGCGGGCAAGTCGACGGTTATCTCCCCGGAGGGGAGAGGGAACCACCTGTGGGAGCCCCGCCCTCGGGGCGATGCAGCCGTTCGTGCACCGCAGATGTTTGATCGCGGCGAGGGCGCCGCTCCCACCAAAACCCCCTCCCCCTTGAGGGGAGAGGGCGGGGGAGAGGGTGAACAATGTACCGTAGCCAGGATTGATGCCTGGTATCCCGCGCACACCGTAATCGCCCCGAGGCGGGGCTCCCACAGGGCCATCATGTCATTCCGGTGCACGCCGGAATCCAGCGCATTCAACCGGCCAAAGTCATCATCGGGCTTCGCCATAAACAAAACCAAAAGAATCTAAAACCATGTGCGGCATAACCGGCATCTTCGACACCCGCGGCAGCAGCGACATTTCGCGCGAGCTGCTGCATCGCATGAACGAGACCCAGTTCCATCGGGGCCCCGACGAGGGCGGGCTGCATCTCGAGCCCGGCGTCGGCCTTGGCCACCGCCGGCTGTCGATCATCGACCTCTCGACCGGCCAGCAGCCTTTGTTCAACGAAGACGGCTCGGTCGTCGTCGTGTTTAACGGCGAAATCTACAACTTCCAGGAACTGGTGCCCGAGCTCATGGGGCTCGGCCATACCTTCCGCACCCATTCCGACACCGAAGTGATCGTCCACGCCTGGGAGGCCTGGGGTGAAGCCTGCGTCGAGCGCTTTCGCGGCATGTTCGCCTTCGCCCTGTGGGACCGCAACCAGGAAACCCTGTTCGTGGTGCGCGACCGCTTTGGCGTCAAGCCGCTGTACTACGCCTTTCTCGAATCGGGCGAATTCATCTTCGGCTCCGAACTGAAATCGCTGATGGCCCACCCCGGTCTGCCACGCGACATCGACCCGCTGGCGGTCGAGGAATATTTCGCCTACGGCTACGTGCCCGAGCCGCGCACCATCTTCAAGCGCGTCTACAAGCTGCCGCCGGGCTTCACGATTACCCTCAAGCGCGGCGAAGCGCGCGCCCTGCCGAAGCAGTACTGGGACATGCCCTTCACCCCGGTACCGGTCAAGGACGAAGCCAGTGCGATGGAGGAATTGGTCGCGCGTTTGCAGGAATCGATCCGCCTGCGCATGATCGCCGACGTCCCGCTCGGCGCCTTCCTCTCCGGCGGCGTCGATTCCAGCGCGGTGGTGGCGATGATGGCGACGCAGTCGGCGACGCCGGTGAACACCTGCTCGATCGGCTTCGACGACCCGGCCTACAACGAGGTCGAATTCGCCCAGCAGGTGGCCGACCGCTACAAGACCGCGCACCACGTCGAGACCGTCGCCTCCAACGACTTCAGCCTGGTCGGCCAGCTCGCCCAGGTGTACGACGAGCCTTACGCCGATTCCTCCGCGCTGCCGACCTACCGCGTGTGCGAACTGGCGTGCAAGCACGTCAAGGTCGCGCTCTCCGGCGACGGCGGCGACGAGCATTTCGCCGGCTACCGGCGCTATCGCTGGTTCCGCTACGAGGAGCGCATGCGCGCCGTGATGCCGCTGATGCTGCGCCGCCCGCTGTTCGGCACCCTCGGCAAGCTGTATCCCAAGGCCGACTGGGCGCCGAAAGTGTTCCGCGCCAAGACCACTTTCGAGGCGCTGGCGCGCGACACCGTCGAGGGCTATTTCCACGGTGTCTCGCTGTTGTCTGACGCCCAGCGGCGGCAGCTGTTTTCGCCCGCGTTCAAGCGCGAACTGCAGGGCTACCAGGCAGTGGAAGTACTGCGCCGCCACGCCGCCGTGGCGCCCACCGACGACCCGCTGTCGCTGGTGCAGTATCTCGACATGAAAACCTACCTTGTCGGCGATATCCTCACCAAGGTCGACCGCGCCAGCATGGCGCACGCCCTCGAGGTGCGCGAACCGCTGCTCGACCACGAACTGATGGGCTGGGTGTCCGGCCTGCCGGTCGATCTCAAGCTGCGCGGCACCGAGGGCAAGTACCTGCTGAAGAAATCCATGGAGCCCTACCTCCCGCACGACGTGCTGTATCGCAAGAAGATGGGTTTCTCGGTACCGCTCGAAGCCTGGTTCCGCGGCCCGCTGGCCGACACCATCCGCAGCGTGGTGCTGGGCGAGCGGCTGGCTGCAACCGGCCTGTTCAACCAGGACTACCTGCGCGAGGTCGTCGAGGCCCACCAGTCCGGCCGCCGCGATTATTCGGTGATCCTTTGGACCGTGCTGATGTTCGACGCCTTTCTCGGGCAGGTGCTGGGGATGGATGAGTCGGAAAGAAGGGCGGCATGATCGCAAGCCCGATGCCCAAACCTTTGGGAGCGGCGCCATCGCCGCGATCAATGGTCCGTGGTGGATCAACCACCATATCGGCCTGGGGGCAAGCCTCCTACAGGGTGGGTTGTAGGAGCCCCGCCCTCGGGGCGATAGTTCGCGTCATGCAAGCGTTCAGGTTCAGCGCGGCGTTTTCGCTTTTATCCCCTCGCCCCTTGCGGGAGAGGGCTAGGGAGAGGGGGCAACTGGCCTCGCGTCGAAGTGCTGTTAGCGGGTTCACCCTCTCCCCAACCCTCCCCCATCGAGGGGGAGGAAGCTATGAAGCGGATTGCTCCACCCACGACGCCCTCATGGGAAAATAGTCAACCCACCATGAAAATCCTCCACGTCTTCGACCACACCCTGCCGCTGCACTCGGGCTACACTTTCCGCAGCGCGGCGATCCTGCGCAATCAGCGCAAGATGGGCTGGGATACCTATCATCTCTCGGGCCCCAAGCAGATCAATTGCACCGTCTCGGAAGAAGACGCCGACGGCCTGCACTTCTACCGCACGCCCAAACCGACCGGACTGCTGACCAAACTCCCCGGCGGCGACCCCTTCGCGGTGATGGGCGCAATCGAAAAGCGCCTGCTCGGCCTAGCAAACGAACTGCAGCCCGACGTCATCCACGCGCACTCGCCGGTGCTCGACGCCATCCCGGCGATCCGTGTCGGCCGTCGGCTCGGCATTCCCGTCGTGTATGAAATCCGTGCCTTCTGGGAAGACGCCGCAGTCGACCACGGCAGCACGAAGGAAGGCAGCCTGCGCTACAAGCTCACCCGCGCCCTGGAAACCTGGGCGGTGAAGAATGCTGATGCCGTCACCGTGATCTGCGAAGGCCTGCGCAAGGACCTCGTTTCCCGCGGCATCGCGCCCGGCAAGATCACGGTCATCCCCAATGCCGTCGACATCGACAAGTTCGAAATGGGCGGCAAGCCTGATTCCGAGCTGAAAATGAAGCTCGGTCTCGGCAGCAGCCGCGTGCTCGGCTTCATCGGCTCCTTCTACGCCTACGAAGGCCTCGATCTGCTGATCGCCGCCCTGCCGTCCATCCTCAAGCAGATCCCCGACGTGAAAGTGCTGCTGGTCGGCGGCGGGCCGCAGGATGCGGCGCTGAAGCGCCAGGTGATGGCGCTCGACCTCAAGGACCGGGTGATTTTCACCGGCCGCGTGCCGCACGCCGAGGTGAACCGCTATTACGACCTGGTCGACGTGCTGGTTTACGCGCGCCACCCGATGCGGCTGACCGAGCTGGTCACCCCGCTGAAGCCTCTCGAAGCCATGGCGCAGGGGCGGCTGATGGTGGCGTCCGACGTCGGCGGCCACAAGGAGCTGATCCAGGACGGCAAGACCGGCGTGCTGTTCCGTGCCGGAAACGCCGGAGACCTCGCCAGCAAGGTGGTGGCCCTGCTCAAGTACGAGGAGGGCTGGGACAGGATGAAGAAGAACGGCCGCCAGTTCGTCGAAACCGAGCGTAACTGGGCGGCCAGCGTGGCGCGCTATCGTCATGTCTATGCTGGGTTGCTGAAGCAATCCATCAGCGAGGTCCCGGCCTGATGCGCGTGGCACTCATCGGTCCTTTGCCGCCACCCTCCGGAGGCATGGCAAACCAGACTCTGCAGCTGCAGCGCCTGCTGCAGGAAGAGGGCGTAACGGTGGAATTGGTGCAGGTCAATGCGCCCTACCGTCCGCGATGGATGAGTGGCGTGCGTGGCTTGCGCGCAGTGGCGCGGCTGCTGCCCTATCTGGTCACGCTCTGGCGTGCCCTGGGGCGGGCCGATGTGGCGCATCTCATGGCCAATTCAGGATGGTCATGGCACCTGTTTGCCGCACCCGCGATCTGGATCGGACGCCTGCGTGGAACCCCTGTGGTGGTGAATTATCGCGGCGGGTTCGCCGGCGATTTTCTGGCTCGGCAAGCGGCCTGGGTCCGCTTCAGCCTGCGCCGTGCGGCACGACTGATCGTTCCCTCGGGCTTCTTGCGCGCCGTGTTTGCAGAGCATGGCATGACCGCTGACATCGTTCCCAACATCGTCGATCCCGGACGGTTCAGTCCTGGTGATGAACCTGCAAACAGGGCCCCCGTCATACTGGTCACACGAAATCTCGAACCGATCTACGATAACGCCAGTGCAATCCGCGCATTGGTCCTGGTCAGGCCCAGCGTTCCTCAGGCACAACTCATCGTAGCCGGCAGCGGCCCGGAGGAGGCCCGCCTCAAACAACTGGCCGCATCCCTGAATCTGGGTGGCAGCGTTCGTTTTACCGGCCGGGTAGACGCTGCAGACATGCCGGCGCTCTATCGCAGCGCTCGCGTTGCGCTCAACCCCAGCCTTGTCGACAACATGCCCAATTCGGTTCTGGAGGCGCTCGCTGCCGGGGTGCCGGTGGTGAGCACCCGGGTGGGGGGAGTGCCCTACATCGTCGAGCATGAAAAAACAGCCATCCTGGTCGAGCCGGGAGCCGTGGCCGAGATGGCCGAGGCGATCGTGCGAATACTGACCGAGCCTGCGTTGGCCGATCGGTTGCGTACAGCCGGCTTCGCGACAGCGCAAATTTATACCTGGACGAAAATCAAGCCGCAGTTGTTCAAGGTGTATGAGGAGGCGATGCACCATCACGGTCCAGCCGCCCTGTTGAATCGCGGAACTGGAACATGAATCCCTGGCTGTCACGCACGGTTTACCGGTTGCAGGAAGCGGCGCTGGGTCGTCCGACTTTCGAGTACTGGAAGGAACTGGAGGCCAGCCAGTGGACTAGCCGTCAGGAAATCGAGGCCCTGCAGGCTCGCAAGCTCAACACACTCCTGATGAATGCATTGGCGTACAGCCCATGGCACGGCCAGCGTTTGCGCGAAGCCGGTCTGGAGAATGCGGTGCAGGCGGGCAGGGCGACCCTGGCCGACCTCGCCAAGCTGCCGACGATGAACAAGCGCGACGCCCGAGACAACGTCGAGCAACTTGTCTGGCGCAGCGTACCGGGCGGGGTATCCAAATACACCACTGGCGGTTCCAGCGGCGAGCCGCTGATCTTCTACTTCGGCCGCCGTCGCCAGGCATCCGATGCCGCCGGGCGCATGCGTGCGCGACGATGGTGGGGCGTGGAGCCGGGCGAACGCGAAGCCTATCTGTGGGGTGCGCCGGTGGAACTCAACAAGACCGATCGCATCAAGACCCTGCGCGACCGGCTGGTTAACCAACTGGTGCTGAACGCCTTCGCCATGTCGCCCGGACGCATGGACGAGTATCTGGATTCGCTGCAGGCGTGGCAACCGAAATGCCTATACGGCTACGTTTCCAGCGTCGCGCTGCTAGCGGCGCATGCCGAGGCGCGGCAACGCAAGCTGCGTTTGCCGCAGCTGCGCGTGGTCTGCACCACCGGCGAGCCGCTGTATCCCCACCAGCGCGAACTCATCGGGCGGG
>JBGSTQ010000372.1:0-3525 GCA_041736375.1 Thiobacillaceae bacterium | reverse complement strand
CGCGCTTCGATGCGCTGGAGGCGGAGCGCAAGACCATCCAGACGCAGACTCAGGATGCCCAGGCCAGGCGCAACGCGCTGGCGAAACAGATCGGCATGCTGAAGGGCAAGGGCGGGGACGCCAGCGCGGCGATGGCCGAGGCGGCCGGCCTGGGCGAGGCGCTGAAGCAGATGGAGACCCGGCTGGGTGAGCTGCAGGCCGAGATCAACGACTCGCTGATGGGGGTGCCGAACCTGCCGCATGAATCCGTTGCGGTGGGCAAGGACGAAACCGCCAACGTCGAGGTCAGCCGCTGGGGCACGCCGCGCACTTTCGATTTCACCGTGCGCGACCACGTCGATATCGGCGAAGGGCTGAACCAACTGGATTTCGCCGCCGCGGTGAAGATCACCGGCAGCCGCTTTGCGGTCATGCGCGGCGCGATGGCCAAGCTGCATCGTGCCCTGGCGCAGTTCATGCTCGACGTGCATACGACGGAACATGGCTACACCGAAGTGTATGTGCCCTATCTGGTGAACGCCGATTCGATGCGCGGCACCGGGCAGCTGCCGAAGTTCGAGGAGGACCTGTTCCACGTGCCGCGGAGCGACGCGGACAAGCTCTATCTGATCCCGACTGCCGAGGTACCGGTGACGAATCTCCTGCGTGACGAGATCGTCGCCGCCGAGTTGCTGCCGCTGAAGTTCGTCGCGCACACGCCATGCTTCCGCTCCGAGGCGGGCTCCTACGGTCGCGACACGCGCGGGATGATCCGCCAGCATCAGTTCGACAAGGTGGAGCTGGTGCAGATGGTGAAGCCGGAGGATTCCTACGATGCGCTGGAGACGCTGACCGGCCATGCCGAATCGATTCTGCAGCGGCTCGGCCTGCCGTATCGAAAGATGCTGCTGTGCACCGGCGACATGGGTTTTTCGTCGGCCAAGACCTACGACCTCGAGGTGTGGCTGCCGGCGCAGAACACCTATCGCGAGATTTCCTCGTGCTCGAACTTCGAGGCTTTCCAGGCACGGCGGATGCAGGCGCGCCTGCGGCGCGACCAAGGCAAGCCGGAACTGCTGCATACGCTCAACGGTTCGGGACTGGCGGTGGGCCGTACCCTGGTGGCGGTACTGGAAAACTATCAGAACGCCGACGGCAGCGTGACCGTGCCGGAGGCGCTGCGCCCCTATATGGGCGGACTGGACGTGCTGGCGCTGGCCTGAAACCAGTCGGTGATGCTGGGCAATTCGCCGTCGCGGTCGCCATCATGGCCGAGATTGAACAGCGGGTTGTATTCCGGTTCCAGACGCAACAGGATGTCGTAATAGTTGCGGATGTTTTCGGCGAAGGTCAGGGCTTCGAAGCCGCGCGCATAGCCATAGCGGGTGACGCGGCTGTAGCCGCCGCGGCTCAGCAGCGGCAACGCCTGCTTGACGTCGAGCCAGCTGTCGGGATCGCCGCCGCGTGCCTTGGCGATGCGGCGTGCGTCTTCCATGTGGCCCTGCCCCTGGTTGTAGGCGGCGAGCGCGATCCAGGTGCGGTCGGGTTCGGCGATGCCGGGAGGCAGCGCTTCCTTCATCAGCGCCAGATAGCGCGCGCCGCCGAGAATGCTCTGGCGCGGGTCGAGGCGGTTGCTCACCCCCATGCGGTCGGCGGTCTGCCCGGTCAGCATCATGATGCCGCGCACCCCCGTGGGCGAGACGGCGTTGGGGTCCCACTGCGATTCCTGGTAGCCGATCGCGGCCAGCAGCCGCCAGTCGATGCCGGTGAGGGTCTGCGCTTCCTGGAAATGCCGACGCAATCCCGGCAGGCGTTGCGGGCGGCGTTGCAGGATGCCGGTGATGTCCGAACTGTCCAGGCGTTTGACGTGGCCGAAGTAGCGCTCGTAGATGCGCTTGATGGTGCCGTCCTTGTGCGCGGTCTCGACGAAGGCTTTGATCTTGTCGACGAAGGCTTTCGAGGTGCGCGCCGGCATCGCCCAGACGATCTTCTGCGTCTCCTCCAGATCGAAGGCCACCGCCAGGTCGGGGTAGGATTTGCGCGCCAGGTCGAAATCCACGCCGCTGATGACGACCACGTCGTAACGGCCTTCGCTCAGTTGCGCCAGCAATTCCTCGGGCCAGACGTTCTCCAGCGCTTCCCATTGCAGTTGCCGATGCTGGCGCTTCAGCCGCATCAGCATTGGCGTATGGCCGGAGCCGATCGTCAGGCCGACTTTCTTGCCGTAGAGATCGCTGACGCCGGTCGGCTTGGGATCGGCCAGGCGGTAGACCACGTGCACCGGCGTTTCATACAGGATCGGACCGGCCTTGAGATGGCGCGATTGCACCACTGTAAGCGGCAGGCTGGCCGCCGCCAGATGGACGCGGGTCAGGTTGACCAGATCCCACAAGGCCTCGGGCCGATCCTTTTCGATCCACGACAGGTTCCAGGACTGCGACGCGCTGAACGCGCTGATCAGGTCATGCTCGAATCCCGCCGGCTCGCCGTTGTGGTCGATGTAGTAGCTGGCCGGATTGTTGCGCGTGCCGACCAGCAGTTCGCCGGAATGTTCCGGAGGCGGGGCAGGGCGGCCGCATGCACTGAGCACCAGGGCCACGCTCAGCAGGGTCAATATCCGCTTCGGCATCCGGCTAGTCTGACCGAGCGCGAATTTTTCGTCCAGCGCTCAATCGCCGCCGACTCAGGTTACAATGGCGCCCCCGGAGAGGTGGCAGAGTGGTCGAATGTACCTGACTCGAAATCAGGCGTAGGTGCAAGCCTACCGTGGGTTCGAATCCCACCCTCTCCGCCACCACCCATAAAACCATTGAGAACGCAGCGTTTTTCTCTGCCTCCTCGCCCCGCTTGGGCGACTGTCGCAGCGAAGGGCGGTACCGCATCTTCGGGCATGAACGTCCCTCATCCCTTGTCGAGATCGCCGGCACGCTAGCCGTGACTTGCTGGTTCAAGCCTTCTTTCGATTCGCTATCCCACATCGATCCTCATGATCGAAATTGACGCTTCATTTGGCGAAGGCGGCGGTCAGATCCTGCGCAGCGCCCTCGCCCTGTCGGTGATCACGGGCAAGCCCATGCGGCTGACGAATGTCCGCGCCCGGCGCCCGCAACCGGGGTTGAAGCCGCAGCACCTGAAGGCAGTCGAGGCGGCGGCGCAGATTAGCGCTGCCGGCGTCGAAGGCGCGAAGCTCGGCTCGCAGACCCTGGTTTTCGAACCCGATGGCCTGACGGCCGGCGACTATGCCTTTGACATCGGCACGGCGGGATCCACCAGTCTGCTGCTGCAGACGCTCTATCTGCCCCTGAGCTTCGCCGCAACCCCGTCCCGTCTGACGCTCAGCGGCGGCACCCACGTGCCGTGGAGCCCCTGTTATCACTATCTGGAATGGCAGTGGCTGCCCCGCCTGGCCGCGGCCGGTTTTCGGGTCGACTGCAACCTCGAGCGCGCAGGATTCTATCCGCGCGGCGGCGGACTGCTGCACGCGACCATCTCGCCCTGCAGTCAACTCCGGCCGCTGCGCATGACCGATCGCGGCCGTCTGCTGCG
>JBGSTQ010000344.1:0-1631 GCA_041736375.1 Thiobacillaceae bacterium | reverse complement strand
CTTGCTCCAGTTGCCCGCTTCGGCCATGCGGCGGGCGAGCTCGGCGCCGGCTTCGGCGGCCTCCATGGCCTGCTGCATGACATGGGCGGTTTCATTCGCTGCCACCGCGGCCACCCAGGCTTTGCGCGTGTCCGCTGCCAGCCGCAGCACCTCGAGGCTGAGGTCGAGCCGGGTTTGCTCGAACAGCCGCTGTTCGATGTCGCCACGCATCGGCTGGGTCAACAGGCGAATCAGGTTGAAATGCAGGCTGCTCTCCACTTCCACCTCGCTGCCGCGGGTCAGGCGAGCGACGCTGATCAGCGGGTTCGGCAGTCGCTGCGCCGCAACCCAGTCGGCCTCCGCGATGCCCAGGGTATTGAGCGCCGCCTGCAGGCGAGGGTTGTTGAGTAGCGCGACCTGTACTGCGTCATCGGCCGAGAGAGGCTGGATCAGCAGGGCATCGACGCGCCCTTCGACGATCTTGCGGGTGTCGTCATCGCGGGCCCAGACCACGTTCTTCCGGATCTGCGAGCGCGTTGTCGATTCGATCACGTCGAAGCCGCCGTCGGGTGAAAAGCTCGCACAGCCGCCCAGCAACCCGAATGAAATCAGGGCGAGAGAGACGGTGCGCAGGGTAAGGGAAGGGGTTTTCATCGCCTCCTCCTCAGTGCCCGTGATGGCCGTGCTGGCCCTGGTCGCCGCTGCCGTCTTCCTGCGATTCGCGCAGGTAGACGCGCCAGCCGCCGACCTCGCCGACCCGTTCGTTGGCTTCGCGCCAGTCGCGCAGCGGTTCATCACGCCAGGCCTGGTAGCGGTCGAAAGGAGAGGCCGGCGCGGAGGAACGCGCGGGCTCGTCGGGGATTTTTGTTTCCGCCGCATGCGCGAAGGGTAGGCAGACAAGGCCTGCGAGCGCCCACGGCGCGGCCCGCCTGATGAATTGGGCGCGCGTCGCTGGCGCCGCACGGCGAAACAGGGATTTCAGCATGATGAACCTCGCGTTAAGCGTGATTGACCGGCGGCGCTGGCGCCACGGTCAACCGGAAAAGCGCGCCTTCAAAAGGCGCGCGGCTCAGGCGCAGGAGGTTCGGGGGGGTCGCTCGGGACTGTCGGGAATGAAGCCGCTGAACGGCGCAGCCAGATGGGGAATCACCAGGCTGGCCTGGGGCAGGACCGGCAGGGTGTCCGGCGCCGGGATCAGCGGGATCGAGGCCAGATAGCAGGCCGCGCAATGGCTGCAGGCATGGGGTTCGGGTGCGCTGTCGGACTGTGGTGCGGACTCGTGGCAGCCGCTCATTTCCATGTCGGTCATCTGGACCGGCAGGTCGGCGTGCCGCGTCAGGGCGCAGCCGATCATGGCCGCCGACGCAAAAGTCTGCAGCGGCAGGGCCAGCATCATCACGATCAGCAGAAAGCGGTGGAAATGGGTGTGCACGCAGGCAGTGTAGCCAAAAAACCAGGTTGTCCAAAGGACCGGCCAATGGCCGCCGGGTTCCCGTCCACCCGGCCTGAGTGCGGCACGATGACGGCGGGTTTCAGTCGAGCATTGCCCGGAGTGCCGCCAGCCGGTCGCTGCCGCTGGCTTTTGTCTCGGCGTCGGGCGCCTTGCCAGGCAGGCGCACGTCGTCGCCGAGTTCGGCGATGAAGCGCGACGG
>JBGSTQ010000315.1:0-1535 GCA_041736375.1 Thiobacillaceae bacterium | reverse complement strand
CCTGCGGCATGGGATTCGCCGGTCAGCGCCGCTTCGGCCACTTCGGCGTTGTGCGACACCGACACGCGGCCGTCGGCGGGAATCCGGTCACCTGCCTCAAGCAGCACGAGGTCGCCCGGCACCAGTTCCTCGGCGGGAATTTCCAGAACCCGTCCGCCGCGCCGCACCCGGGCGTTCTGCGCCAGCATTTTCTTCAGCGCGGCCAGCGTCGCCTCGGCGCGGTGCTCCTGGTAGAAGCCCAGGGTGGCGTTGAGCACCACCACGATCAGGATCACCACCGCGTCCTTGAGGTCACCGATCGCTGCCGCCAGCACGACGGCGCCGAGCAGCACCATCACCAGCATGTTCCTGAACTGGTCGAAAAACTTGAGCCACGCCGGGCACGGCTTTTTCTCGGCGAGCTTGTTGGGGCCGTGACGGGCCAGCCGCTGCGCCGCCACGTCGGGGGTCAGCCCACGTGCGGGGTCGGTTTCGAGGTCGGCGCAGACCTCGCCGGCACTTTGTGCATGCCAGTGCTTGGTCGCGACGGGTTGTGTCGGCGTCATGTCTCGGTCTTCCTCAAACGGGTGGAACAGGCCTCGCCGCCTGCATGGCCGCGATCAGCGCGCCGATCATCAGCGCATAGTGACCGTGCTTTGGATTGAGTCCAGCCAGCATGGCCGAGGCGATGCCGTCGGGAATCGCGACCAGCACCGTGGTCAGCCCTGCCGACAAGTCGGCCTTGAGCGTTGTGGGAGACAGACGCCGCAGGCGGTTCAGCATCGTTCGCTCAGGCAAGGCTCAGGGGTTGCAATAGTCGCAACGTCCCGGATCGGCATGTTCCACGCCGGCACGCGCGTGGGTCTCGCGGTGCGCGCACTTGAGACAGCCGTGGATGTCGGCGCGAATCTCCCGCGTGGGCGCGCCACAGTCGGCACAGGGCAAGCCGCTTAATCGCTCCATCACCTGGAAGCCCGGCGTGCCGCAAGCGGGGCAAAGCGAATTCAGTTTGGCCGCGAGGTCCGCGGCGGCCAGGCGGATGACGTCCATGCGGGTGGGATGGGCATGGGCGCGGAGGTCGTTTTCCAGAAATACCCGGCCGTTTTCCGCCTCCCCGCGCGCCTGGTTGAAAGCCGCTTCGAGCGCCGTCCAGCCGGCGAGGCCTTTTTCGATGCGGGGGTCGCCCTGGCCTTGCGGGCGCAACACCAGGTGATGCTCGGGAAATCCGGCCTGGCGGGCGAATTGCGCGGCCTGCTCCCAGTCATCCGTGAGCAGGTGGGCGAACCGCGTCGCTTGCTGCGCCATGCCCGTCACTTCGATGCCGTGCTCGTCGTCGATGAACACCAGCAGCTCGACGTTCCAGGGGAACAATCCCGCCACCGGGTCCGGCCCGAACGCGCCCTCGCTCGCCAGGCCCAGCGGCAGACCAGACAATTCCATGCCGATGCGCGCCTTCCTGCGCGCCGCTTCGAGCTGGCTGCCGGCGCGCGGAATGTCGCGGGAGAAGGTCCCCAGAAGATCGGTATCGTAGCCAGCCACGCGCTCGACCCGGCAGC
>JBGSTQ010000312.1:0-6655 GCA_041736375.1 Thiobacillaceae bacterium | reverse complement strand
CACCCGCCCCCAGCAGCAGGATGCGCTTGCCGTCCAGGGACTGGCCGAGGTTGCGGGTCAGGTCGGCGACCAGGCCCGCGCCGTCGGTATTGTCGCCGCGCAAGGTACCGTCCTCGACGATCAGGGTGTTGACCGCCCCCGCCAGTTCGGCGCGCGGGGTCCGCCGCGAGGCGAGGGCAAAGGCCTGTTCCTTGAACGGCACCGTGACGTTGGCGCCACGTCCGCCCTCTGCGCAGAATTGCGCCAAAGTTGCGGCAAATCCGTCCAGCGGGGCAAGGATCGCCTCGTAAACCATGTCTTGCCCGGTCTGGCGGGCGAAATGCGCATGGATCAGCGGCGATTTGGAATGGGCGATGGGGTGGCCGAAAACGGCGTAACGGTCGGTCATGTCAGGGGCTCGGTTTGGATGATTCTAACCGAGCCCCGGCTGATGATTGGGTGCGTTCTTCTAGCTTTGCACCCAGGGCAGACCGTGCCGCTTCCAGCCGTTGACTTCGTTGCGATGGCCGGTGGCCTTGTCGAGGTCGCCCTCGAAGCCTTCGAGGACATTGAAGCAGCTCATCAGCCCGGCTTCGGTGGCGGCGATGGCGGCCTTGTGGGAACGTGCACCGCTGCGGCAGATGAACAGCAGCAAGGCCTCGGGGTCGACCGCCTGGCGCAGTTGGACCAGGAAATGGGGGTTGAGCACCCAGCCTGGCCACGACTGCCATTCGACATGGATCGCGCCTGGCAGGGTGCCGTTCAGGTCGAGTTCGGCGCGGGAGCGCACGTCGATCAGGCAGGCGCCCGGCGCTTCGTTCAGCAACTGGAAGGCTTCGAGCGGCAACAGGGCGCCCGAGTAGGGAAGGGCGTGGGCAACGGCGCGTTCCCGGGCGGCACTCAGGAGTTGGGTGATGGTTCCCATTTCGTGACCTCGATTGTTTGGTTCAGTATAAGTAAGCCGCCCCCTAAATCCAGCTTGCACTGAAGAGGTGCCGGTCCGATAGGGAGTGCACCAGTATGGTGCGATCATTTGCCGGGTGATCGGGCTATCCCGCCGCTTGAGCCTTGTGGCACAATGGATTAAGAAATATTTTTGGCATGGCACACTTGCTGCTAATTGACAGCCCATGCATCCGCGTTGTCTTGTGTCTAACCCGTTTTTTGATTTTGAGGAGATGTAGCATGGCTGTGGCCAATGTGTTGAAAATGATCAAGGAAAACGAAGTCAAGTTCGTTGACCTGCGCTTTACCGATACCCGCGGCAAGGAACAGCACGTTTCCATCCCGGCCCGCATCGTCGACGACGAATGGTTCGAAAACGGCCATCCCTTCGACGGTTCCTCCATCGCCGGCTGGAAAGGCATCCAGGCCTCCGACATGCTGCTCAAGGCGGACCCCGACACCGCCCGCATGGATCCGTTCTTCGACGAATCCACCCTGATCCTGACCTGCGACGTCATCGAGCCGGCCGACGGCAAGGGCTACGACCGCGACCCCCGCTCCATCGCACGTCGCGCCGAGGCTTACCTGAAATCGACCGGCATTGCCGATGCCGCCTACTTCGGTCCCGAGCCCGAGTTCTTCATTTTCGATTCCATCACCTGGCATGACGACATGTCCGGTTGCGGGGTGAAGATCAACTCCGAGGAGGCTGCCTGGTCGTCCGCCGAGAAGTTCGAGAGCGGCAATATCGGCCATCGCCCGGGCGTCAAGGGCGGCTACTTCCCGGTTCCCCCGGTCGACAGCCTGCAGGACATCCGTGCCGCCATGGTGCTGGCGCTGGAAGAATCCGGTATTCCGGTCGAGGTGTTCCACCACGAAGTGGCTACCGCCGGCCAGTGCGAGATCGGCACCCTGTTCTCCACCCTGACCAAGCGCGCCGACTGGACGATCAGCCTGAAGTACATCGTGCACAACGTCGCTCACGCCTATGGCAAGACCGCGACCTTCATGCCCAAGCCCATCGTCGGCGACAACGGCTCCGGCATGCACGTGCACATGTCGCTGTGGAAAGACGGCAAGAACACGTTTGCCGGCAACGGTTACGCCGGCTTGTCCGAAACCGCTCTCTATTACATCGGCGGCATCATCAAGCACGCCAAGGCGCTGAACGCGATCACCAACCCCGGCACCAACTCCTACAAGCGGCTGGTGCCCGGTTTCGAAGCGCCGGTGATGCTGGCCTATTCCGCGCGCAACCGCTCGGCTTCGATCCGCATTCCGATCGCCGCTTCCGACAAGGCGCGCCGCATCGAAGTGCGTTTCCCCGATCCCCTGGCCAACCCCTATCTCGCTTTCTCGGCGCTGATGATGGCCGGTCTTGACGGCATCCAGAACAAGATCCACCCGGGCGACGCCATGGACAAGAACCTCTATGATCTTCCTCCGGAAGAGGAAAAGGCCATTCCGAAGGTGTGCCATTCGCTCGAAATGGCGCTCGAGGCCCTGGACAAGGACCGCGCCTTCCTGACGGCGGGCGGGGTGTTCTCCAACGACATGATCGATGCCTACATCGAACTCAAGCAGGAGGAAGTCACCAAGTTCCGCATGACGACCCATCCGGTCGAGTTTTCGATGTACTACTCGCTGTAAGCTTTTCTTCGAATGATGGACCCGGAAGGGCGGCGCGAGCCGCCCTTTTGTTTTGGCCCGGCACATTCCCTGTCGCGCCGCTGAAAGCACTTATTTCATTTCCGCGCGTCAAGCCTTCGGAGTTTTGGCCGTAATAAAATGGGTGCGTTAAACTGTTTTTCTATGCAAACCGTCCGACCTACCCTCCTGTTGTGCCTGTTGCTGGCCGTTCCGGCGCATGCCGAAATCTACAAATACGTCGATGAAAACGGCCATGTGACGTTCACCGATGTCTACAAGCAAGGCGCGAAGCGCATCGAAATGCCGGGTTCGCCCGCGCCGCTCGCATCGGGAAGCGGAAAATCGCCGAAGCAGCGCGCTGCCTTCACGCCCAGCCCGGCGGACTTTCCGCGCATCGATGCCGGCACGCAAAAGCGCCGTGACGATATACGGCGCCAGGTTCTGCAGGATGAAATTGCTGCCGAACGCCGCAATGCAGACGAGGCGCGCCGCCAGCTTACGCTTGGCGAACGGGTGCAGGCAGGCGAGCGCGCAAGCGACAGTTCCTACCTCAATCGGGTCAAGAGACTGCGCGAGTCACTGAACCAGCACGAACAGAACATCGCCTCGATTCAGCGCGAACTCGGCAATCTGAAATAGGCGGCTTTGCTGGCACAATCGGTGCTAGGGTAGTACTCATGAGCACGATGCCGCCTCCCCCGCCGGAATTCGCCGGCCTCGATCTGCTTTCCACCGGCGCGGTGGTGCTGGACACCGAAGGCCTTATCCGGTACGTCAATCCTGCCGCCGAAACCCTGCTGGGAGTGTCGGGCGTGCTGCTGGCCGGCGACCATGTCGAGCATGTTTTCGAGCGCAGTCCCGAACTGCTGGCAGCCATCCAGACTGCGCGAACGGCGCTGGAAACCGTCATCGAATACGAGCTGGATGTGGTGGTGAACGGCCACCCGCCAATCCGTCTCGGCTGCAGCATTTCTCCGCTGGAGAGCCCGCAGCAGGGTGTGCTGCTGGAACTGCGCGCGGTCGACCCGCACCTGCGCATCGCCCGGCTTGAGCAGGCGCGCTTGCAGCAGGAGGCCAACCGCGAACTGTTGCGCAACCTGGCGCACGAGATCAAGAATCCGCTCGGCGGCATCCGCGGTGCCGCGCAACTGCTGGAGCATGAACTGCCGCGCGAGTCGTTGCGCGAATACACCCAGGTCATCATCAAGGAATCCGACCGCCTGCAATCGCTGATGGAGCGTCTGCTGACGCCGCACCGAACGCCCCGTTTTGGTGCGGTCAATATTCACGAGGTGCTGGAACGGGTGCGCAGCCTGATCCTGGCCGAAACGCCGACGGGCATCACCCTCCGGCGTGATTACGACATCAGCCTGCCGGAAATCCGCGGCGATGCCGAGCAGCTGATCCAGGCGGTGCTGAATATTGCCCGCAACGCCGTCCAGGCCATGCACGGCCAGGGTGAAATCATCTTCAAGACCCGGGTGGCGCGGCAGATCACGCTGGAAAGCCGCCGCCATCAGTTGGGCCTGCGGGTCGAGATCATCGACAACGGCCCCGGCATTCCCGACGAAATCCGCGATCAGATTTTCTATCCGCTGGTGTCGGGGCGCGAGGGTGGCAGCGGTCTCGGACTGGCGGTCGCACAGACCCTGGTCGCGCAGAACCACGGCACCATCGACTGTGAAAGCCACCCCGGCCATACCGTATTCAATATTTTTCTTCCGCTTCCCGTATGAGTGCCATGTCGAAACAAGCCTGTGTCTGGATCATTGACGATGACCGTTCCATCCGCTGGGTGCTGGAAAAAGCGCTGTTGCGCGAGGACATTCCCTGCATGACCTTCAGTGCCGCCAGCGATGCGCTGCGCGAACTCGAACGCAGCACGCCTGCCGCAGTGCTGTCCGATATCCGCATGCCGGGCGTGTCCGGTCTGGAACTGCTGCAGGCGCTGAAGGAGCGTCTGCCCAAGGTGCCGGTCATCATCATGACCGCCTACTCCGACCTCGACAGCGCGGTGGCGGCATTCCAGGGGGGCGCCTTCGAGTACCTGCCCAAGCCTTTCGACGTCGACCAGGCGCTGGAACTGGTGCGCCGCGCGCTGGCCGAGAGCGCCAGCCGCGACACACCGGCGCCGAGCGAGTCGCCGATGACCGAAATGCTCGGCCAGGCGCCGGCGATGCAGGAAGTGTTTCGTGCCATCGGCCGCCTCAGCCAGTCGCATGCCACCGTGCTGATCACCGGCGAATCGGGCAGCGGCAAAGAACTGGTTGCACGCGCCCTGCACCGGCACAGCCCACGTGCCAGCGGGCCGTTCATTGCGCTCAACACCGCGGCCATCCCGAAGGACCTTCTCGAATCCGAGCTGTTCGGCCACGAGCGCGGCGCGTTCACGGGCGCTGCAGCACAACGGCGCGGCCGCTTCGAACAGGCCGACGGCGGCACCCTGTTCCTGGACGAAATCGGCGACATGCCGTCCGAATTGCAGACCCGTTTGCTGCGCGTGCTGTCCGACGGCCAGTTCTATCGTGTCGGCGGGCATATGCCGATCAAGGTCAACGTGCGGGTGATCGCTGCCACCCACCAGGACTTGGAGGTGCGGGTGCGCGAAGGCCTGTTCCGCGAGGACTTGTTCCATCGCCTGAATGTGATCCGCCTGCGGCTGCCGGCGCTGCGCGAGCGACGCGAGGACATTCCCTTGCTGGTGCGACACTTCATGCAGAAAAGCGCGCGCGAGTTGGGAATGGAGGCCAAGGGCGTGTCGGAGGCAGCACTCAAGACCCTGGTCAACCTGCCCTGGAGCGGCAACGTGCGCCAGCTTGAAAACGTCTGCCATTACCTGACCGTGATGGCGCCCGGCCAGGTGGTGGAAGTGGGCGATCTGCCGGCCGATCTGATGCAGGGCAACATCGAGGCGCAAACGGGCGACTGGCTGCAAAGCCTGGCGACCGAGGCGAGTGCGCGGCTGGCGCGTGGTGAGGCGGCGATCCTGGATGAACTCACCCAGGCCTATGAGAAAACGCTGATCGAAGTGGCGCTGCACCATACCGGTGGGCGACGTATCGAAGCCGCCCATCTGCTTGGCTGGGGACGCAATACCCTGACGCGAAAAATCCACGAACTGGGAATGGATGCCGCGCCCGAAGAAGGGGCGTGATTCGCGGGTGCTTGGTCAAAAAAGAAGCCGACAAACTGTCGGCTTCTTTTTTTGGGGGGCGGGGCTCGCTCAGGCGGCTTGCGCTTCTTCCAGCAACTTCTGGATTTCGCCCTTCTGGTACATCTCGATCATGATGTCGGAGCCGCCAATCAGTTCGCCCTTGACGTAGAGCTGCGGGAAAGTCGGCCAGTTGGCGTAGTACTTCAGGTTTTCGAAAATTTCCGGATCGGCCAGCACATTGACCGCCAGAAAATCCTTGACGCCGCAGGCCTGCAGCACTTGCGCCGCGCGCGACGAAAAGCCGCACTGCGGAAACTGGGGCGTGCCTTTCATGTACAGCACGACGGTGTTGGTGGTGACTTGGTCACGAATGCGGTCTAGCGCGGTCATTTAGGGGCTCCTGGACAATACTTGACTGGAATACTCGGGAATTATACCTGCGACGACAATCGCGTCAAGCGGGTTTTGGCTCGCGCTGATAGGGGCTGATGAAGGCCTTGTGGAACAGATGCGGGATCAGCAGATGGGCGGGCATGCGCAGCCAGTGGGCGCGCACAAAGGCAGCCAAGTGAGCGGCCGGGGTGAAGGCGTCGGCGCAACTTGCATGGTCGGGCGCAAGCGCCCGGATGAAGATGCCGTCCATCAGCGCGAGCGTGGCGCGATTGGGGGCGGTGGGCTCCAGGGCGGCCTGCACGCTGTCGGGTAGCGGCGTGTCGAGGAAATGGCGCAGATAACGCAAGGCATAGAACAGCGAGCGGCTCAGCTGCAATTCGTCGGCGCGCGCAGTCAGACGGGGCCAGAAGTCGGAGTCAACCGCGGCATCGCGCAGCAGCAGGTCAAGGTCGGTGAGGTCGCGCAGTCCGTGCGGCAGTTCGCCGTCGTGGAACAAATGCGTGGCCGAATGCAGGATGCGGTCTTCCGCCGCCA
>JBGSTQ010000307.1:0-2079 GCA_041736375.1 Thiobacillaceae bacterium | reverse complement strand
GCCGCCGACCACCATGCCGACAACCCGATCCTCGGGACCAGCAACCTGCCCGCCGATCACCGCACCGGTGACGCCGCCGATGACCGCGCCGATTTCGTCACGGTTGCAGCGGCCAGAGTAGATGCCGTAATCACGCACGTAAACCGCGCCGCTCTTGCCCAGGTAATGCTTGCTGTGCTTCGACTTGTCCTGCTTGTAGTAGCCATGCGCGGGCGCGTGAGCGGGCGGATCCGCGAGCACGGGGCCTGCGCCGAGCGCGGCTGCGAGTGCCAGTATGAGGGGGTATTTCATCGACGCTTCTCCAGGGTGGGGGAAGGGTTCTTAACGGATCAAAGTTCGCCTGACTGGAGCGGCAGGCGCGCCCGGCAGCGCGCCGCCCCGCTCATATGCGCCAGGGTTCATTAACGCCAGGGGTTGCCGTAGGCATAATGCGCCGGGCGATCGTGTCGGGCCACCTGAATGCTGTGGCTGGCGGCATCCAGCGCGCGATCAATCCGCTGGAATTCGGCCTGGGTCATCAGGCCGTCGGCCAGGAAGTGGCGTTCCATTTCGCGGATTTCATTCTGCTCGCGCATCAGGCTGTGGAACTCGCCGCGGCCCAGCTGCCTGTTCTGCATGCCGCTCATGATCCTTTCGTGCTGCCTGGCCTGGCGATCATCGATGATCTGGATCAGGCGCCGACTTTGGATCTGCACGGGGAAAGGCACATGAACCGGTCCGGGTTGTTCCCAGGATTGCCCCGGGTAGGCGCGACGGTCATCGGGATCGTAGCCCGCCTGTGCGGCGGTGGCGGCGAAAGCGAGGGTGGAGAGGGCAATGACGCTCAGCGCGGTTTTGGCGAAGTTGCTTTTCATGGTGTGGCTCCTGTTCAGTGGGTTGATGACCGCCCTGCAATGTTTCTTCGGCGGACAGCTGCACTCTAGGCGCGACATGTAAGCGGTCTGTGTGGGCGCCGTAACAAGGTGTAACGCTGTGTAACGGCAACGGCCATCAGCCAGTCAACAGATAAGCGGGCGCACGATTCCGGCCGACTGCACCGTGACACCCGTCCTGCATTTTCTTCGGCAATGAAAAAAGGCCTCACGTGGGGGCCTTTGCCGGATGCGGGGGCGTCTTACAGCAGGTCGAGGTAGGCGAGGATGCCCTTGGCCGCCTCGCGGCCTTCCCACACCGCGGTCACCACCAGGTCGGAGCCGCGCACCATGTCGCCGCCGGCGAAGACTTTCGGATTGGCGGTCTGGTAGGTGTGCTGCTGGCCCTTGGCGATGACGCGGCCGCCCGGGTCGACGGCGATCTGATGCTGCTCGAACCACGGCTGCGGGTTGGGGCGGAAGCCGAACGCGACGATGACGCGATCGGCGGGAACGATTTCCTCCGAACCGGGAATGACGACCGGGGTGCGGCGGCCACGCGCGTCGGGCGGACCGAGTTCGGTGGTGACGAGCTTGACGCCTTCCACCTTGCCGTCGCCGACGATCTCCACCGGCTGGCGGTTCCACAGGAAAGCAACGCCTTCTTCCTTGGCGTTGCCGACCTCGCGCTTGGAACCCGGCATGTTCTTCTCGTCGCGTCGATAGGCGCAGGTGACGCTCGCGGCGCCCTGACGGATGCTGGTTCGGTTGCAGTCCATCGCCGTGTCGCCGCCGCCCAGCACCACCACGCGCTGGCCCTTCATGTCGTGGTAGACCTCGTCCGGCTTGGCAAGATCGAGGCACTTGCGCACGTTGGAGATCAGGAAGGGCAGGGCTTCCAGCACGCCGGGCAGATCCTCGCCGGGGAAGCCGCCCTTCATGTAGGTGTAGGTGCCCATGCCCATGAACACGGCGTCGTATTCGTCGAGCAGGCTCTGCATCGACACGTCGCGGCCGATCTCGGTGTTGAGGCGGAATTCGACGCCCATGCCTTCCAGCACTTCGCGGCGGCGCGTCATCACCCATTTTTCCATCTTGAACTCGGGGATGCCGAAGGTGAGCAGGCCGCCGATTTCGTCGTAGCGGTCGAACACCACCGGCTTCACGCCGTTGCGCGCCAGCACGTCGGCGCAACCCAATCCGGCGGGACCGGCGCCGATCACGGCGA
>JBGSTQ010000276.1:0-6175 GCA_041736375.1 Thiobacillaceae bacterium | reverse complement strand
AGGCGTCGCTCGCCATCACCGAACCGGGCACCACGAGACCGGCGTGCTCGGCCTTGATCGCGGCGATGCGCGCGGAGTTGACGCGGCTCATCTGGCCGGCGCCGACGCCGATGGTCATGCGGTCACGGGCGTAGACAATGGCGTTGGACTTGACGAACTTGGCAACGCGCCAGGCAAACAGCAGATCATCCATTTCCTTGTCGGTCGGCGCGCGCTGGGTGACGGTCTTCAGCTCGCCGTGCAGCAGCACGTCGGCGTCCTGCACCAGCAGGCCACCGGCCACACGCTTCATGTCGAGCTGGGCCACCGAGCCGCTCCACGCGCCGCATTCGAGCAGACGCACGTTCTTCTTCGCGGCGACCGCCGCGGATGCTTCGGGGCTGACTTCGGGCGCGATGATGACTTCGACGAACTGGCGTTCGACTATGGCGGCAGCGGTCTCGCCGTCGAGTTGGCCGTTGAAGGCGATGATGCCACCGAAGGCCGACTCGGGATCGGTCTGATAGGCGCGGTTGTAGGCGTCCAGCAGGTTCGCGCCGTAGGCCACGCCGCAAGGATTGGCATGCTTGACGATGACGCAGGCGGGCGCGGCGTCGAACAGCTTGACGCATTCCAGCGCGGCGTCGGTGTCGGCGATATTGTTGTACGACAGTTCCTTGCCCTGAATCTGCCGTGCCGTCGCAATCGTGCCGGCGGGAGCATTGGCCTCGACATAAAAGGCGCCGGCCTGGTGCGGGTTCTCGCCGTAGCGGCAGGTCTGCGCGCGGCTGAATTGCAGGGTCAGTTGCTCGCCGAAGGCCTCGCGCTCACCGTTTTCGTTCAGCGCGGTGAGGTAGTTGCTGATGGCGCCGTCGTACTGCGCGGTGTGGGTGAAGGCCTTTTTCGCCAGCCTGAAGCGGGTGGCGTCGGTCAGCGCGCCGCCGTTGGCCTGCATTTCGGACACCAACGCCGGGTAGTCGGCGGGATCGGTGACGATGGCGACATGGTGGTAGTTCTTGGCCGACGAACGCACCATCGCCGGACCGCCGATATCGATGTTCTCGATGGCGTCGTCCAGCGTGTGCGGCTTCGATATGGTGGCGACGAAGGGATACAGGTTGACGCACACCAGATCGATGTAGGGCATGCCGTGCGCGGCCATGGTGGCGACATGTTCGGGCAGGTCGCGCCGCGCCAGGATGCCGCCATGCACCTTGGGATGCAGGGTCTTGACGCGGCCGTCGAGCATTTCCGGAAATCCGGTGTAGTCGGCGACATCGATCACCGGGATGCTGGCGTCGCGAATGGCCTTGGCGGTGCCACCGGTGGACAGCAGCTCGACACCGGCGGCGTGGAGCGATCGGGCAAAATCGAGCAGGCCGGACTTGTCCGACACGCTGAGGAGGGCGCGTTGAATTTTCATGGCGGAGGGCTCAGTCCGAGAGGCCGTGTTCGCGCAGTTTCTTGCGCAGTGTGTTGCGGTTGATGCCGAGCATGTCGGCCGCGCGGGTCTGGTTGCCTTCCGCGCGGTCGAGGATGTAGACGAGCAGCGGCCGTTCGACGGCGCTCACGACCATGCCGTAGATCTCGCTCGGGGCCTCGCCATCGAGATCCTTGAAATAGCGATTGAGTGACCGCCGCACGCAAGCGGCGATTTCATTTTCTTCGATCAAATTACTCCCCTTCAGGCTGCGAGCCGTGACTGTGCCGGCACGTCTTGTAGTGTGTGTTCTGCTGTCTCGTAACGCAGGTGGCGGTCGGCGCGCGCCGCCTGCGAAAAAAATTCGTTGACCGCGCGCAGCTGCTCCGCGGTCGAATCAAGCTGGTTCATCGCGTGGCGAAAGGCGCTGGAACCGACCAGTCCACGGGTGTACCAGGAAATATGCTTGCGTGCCACCCGCACCCCGGTGTGTTCACCGTAAAAACCGTACAGGTCGTGGATGTGCTCGAGCAGGATGGCATGGATGTCCGCCACTTCGGGCGGCGGCAGGTGCTGGCCGGTTCGGAGGTAATGTTCGACTTCGCGAAAGATCCACGGACGACCCTGGGCGGCGCGGCCGATCATCACCGCGTCGGCGCCGGTGTAGTCAAAGACATACTTGGCTTTCTCCGGTGTGGTGATGTCGCCGTTGGCGATGACGGGGATGCGGGCTTCGGCCTTGACCGCGCGGAGGGTGTCGTATTCGGCCTCGCCTGAATAGCCGCAGGCACGGGTGCGGCCATGCATTGCCAGCGCCTGGACCCCGCTGTTCTCGGCAATTTTCAGGATGTTCAGCGCGTTGCGGTGCTCGCGGTCCCAGCCGGTGCGGATCTTCAGCGTCACCGGCACCTCGGGCACGGCGTTCACCACGGCGTCGAGGATGCGTGCGACCAGCGACTCATCCTGCAGCAGGGCGGAGCCGGCCATCACGTTGCACACCTTCTTGGCCGGGCAGCCCATGTTGATGTCGATGATCTGCGCGCCGCGCTCGACGTTGTGGCGTGCGGCCTCGGCCATCATCCCGGGATCGGCGCCGGCGATCTGCACGCTGATGGGATCGACCTCGCCGGCGTGGTCGGCGCGCCGCTGCGTTTTCGCCGAGCCGTACAGCAGCGAATTCGAGGTCACCATTTCGGAAACCGCCATGCCCGCCCCGAGCGTTTTGCATAGCTGGCGAAAGGGCCGGTCCGTCACACCGGCCATGGGCGCGACGATCAGGCGATTCTTGAGAAGGTGGGGGCCGATACGCAGCATAGGGGGTGGAATTTTACTCCCCTAGCGGGCGCCGACCAAGCCTGCGAATGCAACATTTGCGGTTTGTCAGAAAGCTTTCTTCCCTCTAAAATGGAAACGCCGTCAAACCGGCCGGCGGCAACTTCAATCCAGGGGGAATCCAATGAGCATCATTTCCGAATTCAAGGAATTCGCGGTCAAGGGCAATGCCATGGACCTTGCCGTCGGCGTCATCATCGGCGCCGCCTTCGGCAAGATTGTCGACTCCATCGTCAACGACCTGATCATGCCCGTGGTGGGTGCGATTTTCGGTGGACTCGACTTCACCAACCTGTTCGTGGCCTTGCGCGACGTGCCCCAGGGGGTCGGCGCGACCCTGGCCGAAGTCAAGGCGGCGGGCGTGCCGGTGTTCGCCTATGGCAGTTTCCTGAGCATCCTGCTCAATTTCATCATCCTCGCCTTCATCGTGTTCATGATCGTCAAGCAGTTGAACCGGCTCAAGAAGGAAGCCCCGCCCGCCGCACCCGCCGCGCCGCCGGAAGATGTCGTGCTGCTGCGTGAAATTCGCGACAGCCTGAAAAAATAAGCCTGACTTTTGTCGCTTAATCGCAACCCGCAAGCGGGTTGCGACAGGCGCTTCTGTGTCGTCGTGGGGAGCCGGTCCGGGTGGGATAGTAAAATAGGACTATCTTTTCCACGGTGGCGGGTTCCATGCGCTGCCGTTCCGGATTTTTCTCCAACAGGGTTTCAAGCGTGAAGCGAACATCTGCGCTCTGGCTGCTTGCCGGGCTGGCTACAGCAGGCGCCCCGACGGTCCTGGCGGCCGACATGCCCGACCGTGAAGTGGGTCTGCTGCTCGGTGGCGGCTACGTTGACGGCGACATGACGGGCAATGGTGCGGACGACGTGCATCCCATACTGGGCGTACGTTATGGCCAGCGACTGGGCACGGCGACCAACCTGTTCGGCGATCTGACTTATACGTCTGCGGATGGCGAGCGTGCGAATGTCGGGGACGGCTACCTGTTGAGCCTTCGTGGCGGTCTGGAATGGCTGTTCTCCCAGCAAGATCGCCACAACTGGTTTCTTTCCGGCGGTCTGGGCGTGATGAACATGAGTTCCGACGGTCCCGACTTCACTCGTCCCCTGCTTTCCATCGGGGTCGGACAGGCATGGGAAATCGGCGTGAACGATGCCTTCCGCTGGGAAGTGCGTGCTGACCAATCCTTCGGCAATGGCGACCTGCCGAACCGCACCGGCAACTCTGGCCTGTCCAACGTCCAGGCCCTGCTTGGCTATTCCTGGGGCCTGGGTGCCCCGCTGGATTCCGATGGCGACGGTGTACCCAACCGTCTTGACCAGTGCCCAGACACGCCGACGGGCGCCAGGGTTGACGCCAGGGGCTGCCCTCTCGACAGCGACAACGACGGCGTTTACGACGGCCTCGATCAGTGCCCCACCACGCCGTCCGGGTTGAAGGTGAATGGCCAGGGTTGTCCGCTCGACAGCGACGGTGATGGCGTGCCCGACTTCCGGGACAAGGGTCCGAATACGCCCAAGGGGGTTGCGGTCGATGCGAGCGGTTGCCCGCTGGACACCGATGGCGACGGCATTCCCGACTATCAGGACAAATGCCCTACCGTTCCCGCGCCGGGCACGGAAGACGGCTGCCCGGTGGTGCCGAAAGTCGTCGATAGCGACGGCGACGGCATCGCCGACGACCAGGACAAGTGCCCGACGGTGGCCGCGCCCGCTACCCCCGATGGCTGCCTGCCGGTCCTGACTTTGCGCGGAGTCAATTTCGACAACGACAGCGCCAGCCTGCGCCTCGAGGCCTTCGCCACCCTCGACGGAGCGGCCGCGACGCTGAAGCAGTGGGGTGACACCAAGGTCGAGGTGGCGGGTCACACCGACTCGCTCAGCACCGACGCGTACAACCTCCAGCTTTCCCAGCGGCGCGCCGAGGCCGTGCGGGACTACCTGGTCGGCAAGGGGATCGCGGCGGAACGTCTGACCGCCAGGGGCTATGGCGAAGCCAATCCGGTGGGCGACAACGCAACCGAGGAAGGCCGCTTTGCCAACCGCCGGGTGGAACTGGTGCCGCAGCGGTAATGGCTGAAAACCGGCAGCAAAAACAACGGGAGCTGCGGCTCCCGTTGTTTTTGCTCGGCCATGCCCGCACCGTCGTCAGTGCGCGGCTTCCCAGTTGCCGCCTGCTCCGACACCGACCCGCAGCGGCACCTTGAGCGTCGCGACGTTGCACATCAGGCCGGGCAGTTCCGCGCGCACGCGGTCGATCTCGTCTTCCGGCACCTCCAGGATGAGTTCGTCGTGCACCTGCAGGATCAGCCGGCTCTTCAGCTTCGCGGTGTCGATCCGGTCCTGCACCGCGATCATGGCGAGCTTGATCAGGTCGGCGGCGGTGCCCTGCATCGGCGCGTTGATGGCGGCGCGTTCGGCACCCTGGCGGCGTTGCGGGTTCTTCGAGTTGATCTCGGGCAGGTACAGGCGGCGACCGAATACGGTCTCCACGTAGCCCTGCTGACGCGCGGTTTCGCGGGTGCGCTGCATGTAGTCGGCGACCCCGGGGTAGCGGGCGAAATAGCGGTCGATATAGGCCTGCGCGGCGCTGCGTTCGAGGTTGAGCTGGGAGGCGAGGCCGAACGCCGACATGCCGTAGATCAGCCCGAAGTTGATCACCTTGGCCATGCGCCGCTGTTCGGCGTCGACGGCGTCAAGCGGCACGCCGAACACCTCGGCAGCGGTGGCGGTATGGATGTCGCGGTCTTCGGCGAAGGCCCTCAGCAGGCCGGCATCGTCTGACAGATGCGCCATGATGCGCAACTCGATCTGCGAATAGTCGGCCGAGATCAGCAGATGCCCCGGCGGTGCGATGAAGGCCTCGCGGATGCGCCGGCCTTCCGCCGTGCGCGCGGGGATGTTCTGCAGGTTCGGCTCGCTGCTCGCCAGACGACCGGTCACTGCGGTGGCCTGCGAATAGCTGGTATGCACGCGGCCGGTAGCGGGGTCGATCATCTGCGGTAGCTTGTCGGTGTAGGTCGACTTCAGCTTGGCCATGCCGCGGTAATCGAGAATGGCGCGGGCGATGGGGTGGTCAAGCGCCAGTTGCGCCAGAGTGTCCTCGTCGGTCGAGGGCGCGCCTCCCGGGGTCTTCTTGATCACCGGCAGGCCTTTTTGCTGGAACAGGATTTCGCCGATCTGCTTGGGCGAGCCGAGGTTGAACGGCTGCCCGGCTTCCTGGAAGGCGCGCTGCTCGAGTTCCAGCATTTTTCTGCCAAGTTCGCCGCTTTGCCGCGCCAGCGCCTCGCGGTCGATCAGCACGCCGGTGCGCTCCATGCGGAAGAGGATGCGGGCCAGCGGCACCTCGATCCGGCGGTAGACGAATTCGAGTTTGTCCGAGGCGGCGATCTGCGGCGCCAGCGCCTGATGCACCCGCAGCGTCACGTCGGCATCCTCGGCGGC
>JBGSTQ010000263.1:0-15779 GCA_041736375.1 Thiobacillaceae bacterium | reverse complement strand
TCTGCGGGATCCGGGCGCGCAGATCGGCGGGTAGGAATCGCCGCAGCGCCTGGCCGGTGCGCAGCAAGGCGGTGAAGCGGTAGCGGTGGGTCACCACGGCACGCACAGCCCGGCGTGCCAGCGTTTCCTTCAGCGGGCGTTGCACGTCCTTTTCGACCAGTTCCCGTCCGATATCGAGTAGGCGGCCATAGCGAACGCCTTGCGGACAGCTGGTTTCGCAGGATCGGCAGCTGAGGCAGCGATCGAGATGCAGCTGCAGGTTGGCGGCCAATGACTTTCCCTCAAGCGCTTTGAAGGAAAGGGCGGGCGGCAACGAGGTGGAGTCGGGCTCCTTTTCCTCCAGCATGAGCTTGGTCAGATAAATCCGGCCGCGGGGTCCGTCCCAGCCTTCATCGAGCAGGCGGAAGGTCGGGCAGACGGGTTCGCATTGACCACAGATCACGCACGATTGCAGGATTGCTTCCGCCTCGCGGCCCAGATCGGTATCACGGTATTTTTCGGCGAGGTCGGTTTTCATTTCAGGATTCCGGATAGAAGCATGGCGATCGACTTCGATGGCGGGTGAGTCACTTCGACCAAGCGCTGACACATCGGACTATGGATGGGACAAGGACCGTTGTCCAAGACCTTATTCCGATGACATCGATAGTAATTGTTTATGGCCTTTGCGCAGGCTGTTTCGAACGCCTCTCCGCCAGCTTTTCCCGATCACGCCGGCCATTGCCGTGCTCGGCCAAACCCTGCGATGCGGTGTCGGGCCAACGCAGCCGGGGCAAGTCCCTTGCAATCCCGGGTGACCGACACTATGCTGTACCAATCGGTACAAAACTGGAGAAACGATCATGTCCGAACGCCCGCCCCTGCCCCCCTTCACCCCGGAGACCGCCGCCCAAAAGGTCCGCATGGCCGAAAATGCCTGGAACACGCGTGACCCGGAAAAGGTCTCGCTCGCCTACACGGAGGATAGCCGCTGGCGCAATCGCGGCGAGTTCCTCCAAGGCCGCGAAGCCATCGTGGCGTTTCTCGAGCGCAAGTGGGTGCGCGAGCTCGACTACCGTCTGATCAAGGAACTCTGGGATTTTCGCGACAACCGCATTGCGGTCAGGTTCAAATACGAATGGCACGACGATTCAGGCAACTGGTTCCGCGCACACGGCAACGAACTGTGGGAATTCGACGAGCGGGGCCTGATGCGCCGGCGCGAGGCCAGCATCAACGATGTCCCCATCCTGGCAAACGAGCGGAAGTTTCTCTGGGAGCAGGGTCCGAGGCCCGCCGACCATCCTGGCCTCACCGAGTTGGGGTTCTAGCCTGTGGCGGGCAGGATTGCCGCGCGCGGCGATCTTATTCCGGCGCTTGCCGAGATTTTTCGGGAGCACGGCTTCGCCGGTGCAAGCCTGTCCGAAATCACCGAACGGACGGGGTTGGGCAAGGGCAGCCTGTATCACTATTTTCCCGACGGCAAGGAGGAAATGGCCAAGGCGGTGCTGGACGACGTGGCGAACTGGTTCGAGAACAACGTCTTCGCACCGCTGCGTGAGAGCAAGGACCCGGCTGCGGGGATTGACCAAATGTTCAGGGCCGTGGTCAGCTTTTTTCATTCCGGCAGGCGGGTTTGCCTGGTGGGCACCTTCGCCCTGGACGAAACCCGCGATCGCTTCGCCGCGGAAGTCCGGTCCTACTTCACCGCCTGGACCGAGGTGCTCGCGGCCGCCCTGAAACGCAGCGGATTCGACACGAAGTCCGCACGCGAAACGGCGGAAGATGTGGTCGCAGGCATCCAGGGTGCCCTGGTTCTGGCCCGGGCCCAGAATGATCCCGCTTTGTATATGCGCGCCATCAAGCGCTTGCGGCAAAGAACACGGATCACAGGCGCGGGTTGAAGCGGCGCCAGCGCGCCTGAACGGGAATCACCGCCTGCGCGATGTCTCGAAGCGCCAGGACGCGAAGGATTCAGCCACCAAACGCGCTGTGCGTGACTTCTTCACAATGCGGCCGCGACTGGCCGCATGGATGCACGTCACGCCGTCGCTTTGCGCGTTGGTTTCAGGCGCGCAAGCTTGGCGCCGGCGGGTTCGTCCGCCACGGCTGCCGGGCCGTCTGTTTCGGCATCGGCTGCAATCACCGACGCATCGCACATGCCTTCAGGGCAGCCTGCGCGGGCACACGCGTCGGCCAGTGGACAGGGCCGATAGCGGTGACTGGTGGGTTTCACCTGACAGCGGCTGGTAGTCCATTCCGCCGCCAGTTCCGCAAAGGCCTGACAGGCCGGACTCTTGTGGGAGCCCTTGCGGCAAATCAGGGTGATGGTGTGGCGGGGCAGTTCCGGCAGCAGGGGGATCGAATGAAGCCCGTGCTGCGAGCAGGCAATGGTGACGGGAAGTATGGTGGCGAGCCGGCCAAGGCGAACGATTTCGACGATCACGCTGAGCGAGGTGGCCTCCATCGCGACGGGCGGCATGATGGCATGCTCGAGGCAATACAGGTCGATATGGCGCCGCAACGCATAATCGGTATTGAACAGCACCAGCGGTTGCTGTTCCAGCGCATGCTTGCTCAGCGGCCCCTGGTGACCTGCCAGGGGGTGGCCTTCGCCGACTGCGAGGCTGAGGTTCTCGATGAACAGGATGTGGCTGTCGATGTCGTCCGAGGACTCCTCGGTGGAGAGCGCGCTGCTAAAAGCAATCCCGATATCGACGCGGTTGTCGGCAAGGGCTTCCCTGATGTCGCTCTGAGGCATTTCCAGAGTGCTCACGGTGATGCCTGGAAAGCGGGCGTTGAATTTCTCCAGCAAGGGGGTCGTCAGGAAATCGGTGATCGGCGTCATCCCCAAGCGGAGCGAGCCGCGGCTCAGATCCTGCAGGTCATGGATGGCATCCATCCCTGCTTTCATCTCGACCAGGGCGCGGCGCGCGTAATACAAATAGATCTCGCCGGCGGCGGTCAGCCGCACGCTACGACCCGACCGGTCGAGCAGTTGCACGTCCAGCAAGTCTTCCAGCTGCTTGATCTGCTGCGACAGCGATGGTTGCGAAACGCACATCACCTCGGCGGCGCGCGTAAAGCTGTGGTGCTCCGCCACGGCGAGCAGGTATCGGACGGCGCGCGGGAAGATGATGTTTCGATCCATAGTCAATCCCTATAGAACTGATCGGAATTTAGTCTTGGAAAACAGTTTTCGCATGATACATAGTTCCGCTGACGGTGGCGCGAACGACGCGAGCATGCAGGGCGGCTGACCAGGAGTCCGTGCCTGACGCGAGTGTCGACGCGCCAAGTGGTGGCGAACGATTTTCAAACCGTCGGCCTGCTCAGGTCGGTCGACATGATCCATGGCAAGTACGAAACAGGAGCGAGCGATTATGCATATTGAACCAGGAATTGTTGATGGCGCCAAAATGGCACTGGGCTCCGCTACGGCGGTCACTGTACTGGTCTACACGGCCAAGGTGGCATGGGACTCGATCAAGCGGGACGGAGCCATTCCGCTCGGCTTGCGCAGCCTGATCGCGGCGCTGCTGGTGTTCAGCTTTTTCGAGGTGTTCCCGCATTATCCGGTCGGTGTATCGGAGGTGCACCTGATACTGGGTTCGACACTCTTCCTCATGTTTGGTGCCGCCCCGGCAGCCATCGGCCTGGCGCTCGGGTTGCTGACGCAGGGCGTCATCTTCGCACCCTGGGATCTGGCTCAGTACGGCATGAACGTCACGACCCTGCTGGTGCCCCTGTTCGCGCTCAGCGCGCTGGCGCGTCGCATCATTCCGGCAAATACGGCCTACAAGGATGTGACGTACGCCCAGTGCCTGGCGCTTTCGACCGCCTACCAGGGCGGGGTGGTGGCCTGGGTCGCCTTCTGGGCGATCTACGGCCAGGGAGCGGGTGCTGCCAACCTTGCCGAGGTGGGCGCATTCGGTATCGCCTACATGGCGGTCATCATGATTGAGCCGGTGATCGACCTGGCCGTTCTTGCCGCCGCGAAAGGCATGCGCCGGTTCGGCGACAGCAAGGTTTTCCATTCGCGCCTCTACCAAGCAGCCGCCTGATCCCGGCAGCCGGGGTCTCCTGCTTTGCGCCGGAGACTCCCTGGCGGTCGGGACGTCACAACGATTCTGATCTTTCGCCTGGATGGGTGCGCCCGGGTCATGGGCATACCCACCGCGGCTGGCGCACGTGCGATCGAGTCAACAGACAGGGACGACGCAAGCAAATGAACAAGACTGAAATGAAAGAAGCCATTCTTCAGGCCAAATTCGACAAAGGGCTCAAGTGGGTCGACATTGCCAGGGCTGCGGGCCTGTCTGCCGAATACACCTGCTCGGCCTGCCTGGGAATGAACCATCTTGAAAAACAGCAGGCAGACGCGGTGGCCGCCGTGCTGGATCTCGACAGCGCGGTATCGACGGCTCTCCAGCGATTCCCGCACAAATCCTGGGACCGCCCCATCCCGACCGACCCGGTGATCTACCGCTGGTACGAAATGCTGAACGTCTATGGCGAGACCATCAAGGAACTGATCCACGAGAAATTCGGCGACGGCATCATGAGTGCGATCGACTTCACCATGAACATCGACAAACAGGAAGATCCGAAGGGCGATCGCGTGCTGGTCACCATCAGCGGCAAATTCCTGCCCTACAAGTCCTGGTGATGCCGCTTTGAATTCAGGAAATAGGACCCAGCATTCCGGCTTTAGCATCACCTCCTGCGCCGGATGTCCTATGGTTGCCGCCTCTTATTGAGGCGGCTTTTTTACAGTGTCCCGCAGCGCCGTGACTTCAATGATCGTCTGCATTGGCAGACGCAAGTCGCGCCCTGCCGGTGACCCGGCTGTTGGCAGGACGCGCGCAGGGTTTCACTGAATCCGGATGCGCTGTACAGCCACTGCGGGCTGGAAACGAGGTGACACATGGCTGCGCGTGATCCACACCGTTTTGTCAACGAGCTTGATGATGCCGCCCTCCATCGCCTCACCGCCCGGCTTGAAAGTCGCGCCCAGGACGAAGTATTCGCGCGATTGTTCGACAACTATGTGGTTCGCCTGGCCCTGCCGCCGTCAGCCCGGGTGCTGGAGGTGGGCTGCGGCACCGGCGCGATGCTGCGCTTCCTCGCCCGGCGCGTTGACTTCACAGGCAAGGCGTTCGGTGTTGATCAGTGCAGCCATTTCATCGAGGCCGCGAACCGTTTCGCACAGGCCGAGCATGTCGCCGACCGGCTCGTCTTCCAGGTCGGCGATGCCCACCGTCTGGATTACCCGACCGCGACATTCGACGTGGTGATCGCCCACACGCTGATCAGCCATGTCACCGAGCCGACAATGGTGCTGAGCGAGATGGCGCGCGTCGTTCGACCGGGCGGCACAGTGGTCGTTTTCGACGGCGACTACGCCTCGCTGACCTATGCATTTCCCGATCACGGCTTCGGTCATCAAATGGATGTCGCCCTGGCGAGCGCGACCTTCAACAACCCGCGGATCATGCGTGATCTGCCGCGACTGTTGCCTGAATTCGGGCTGAAGCTGACCGCCGCCTGGGGAGATGCCGTGGCTGAAATCGGACACGGCAGCTACTTCAAGTCGTTCATGGAAACGTATGCGCCGTACGTCAAGCGCGCAGGCATGTTGCCGGCGCAGGCAGTGGACGTGTGGCTCGAGGAGCAACTGCAGGCGATGGAAAACGGAACGTTTTTCGCAGCCTGCAATTACTACACGTATCTGGCCCGCCGCTCATGACGCACGCCTCGCCGCAGCGGCTGCCGATGCAGGCGCAGCGCTCTGAAATGGTGCAACGAATATCCAGGCCGGACGCGTGTTTGCTCGGGTGCCCGGACGACAAGGCGACCCGGCCAGGACATGGCGGCGTGTTGCCGCATGCGGAGGTCATGTCAGCCGTTGTGAACTCTCCCGAATGCCCTGACCGGGATGTTCCACGGTCTCGGCAAGGCGGCGGGTCGAGCATGAAAATAGACGTTTCGAGCCATAGCCAACTCCTATGGAACTCATCGAAATTACGTCTTGGGAATTTATTTTCAAACGGTCCATAGTTGTGAACATCAAGGATTTGAGGCGCTGTTTTGGCCATTCGACGCTTGAAAGGCGCCCCAATCGTTGACAGTAATCAGCAGAAGCGAAGTCAGCGTAACCGCAATTGTTGATGGGACGTTACGCGCAAGCAGACTTGTTCGTAGTTCAAATGAGGAGTCAAAAACTATGTCATCGTCAACCAGAGAAGAAGTGCTCCGACATCTCAATACGGTCGGGCTCCTTCAGCCGGCGCTGCACCAGCAGACCCATGCCCCCGCCCCCACTGCAATCGACCATACGCTCTACCGCGCCTACACGCGGACCCCGCACGATGTCGGCGGCGAGCCGGATGTGCCCATCGTGTATCACGAGAAGGAAGAGGAAGTCTGGGAGCTGAACACCTTTGCAACCTGCGAGTGCCTGGCGTGGCGCGGCGTGTGGACGGCCGAAGAGCGCCGCCGCAAGCAGAACGTCGATGTCGGCCAGACGGTGTACCTGGGCATGCCCTACTACGGCCGCTGGCTGATGACGGCCGCCCGCATCCTGGTCGACAAGCAGTACGTCACGCTTACGGAACTGCACAACAAGATAGTCGAGCTGAAGGAGCGCGCCAAGTCCGGCAAGGGTCTGGGCGAGTACCTCCCCGCAAAGTCCAAGTAACCAGAAGAGGGGATACCACTATGAGCCACAAGCCTGTTTATGACAGAACCCATCACGCCAAGCTTGCCACGGGCATTGGCGACCCCCAGTGCTTCAAGGGCATGGCCGGCAAGCCCAAGTTCAAGGAAGGCGACCGGGTGCGCATCAAGGACCTGCCGGACCTGTTCTACACCCGCACCATGACCTACACCCGCGGCGCGGTGGGCACGATCGTCAGACTGGTGTACGAGAGCCCTGCGGCGGAGGACGAGGCCTTCGGTAACGAGGATCACCCCGAGTGGTTCTACAGCATCGTGTTCACGCAGAAGGAACTCTGGCCCGAGTACAGCGACACCTTCTCCAACGATACCGTGGAGACCGAGATCCCCGAACGTTACCTCGAGCAGGCCTGAGCCGGCTCCGGGACATTTTTGACAAGAGGAAATTCAGATGTCAGCAGACCACAATCACGATCACGATCACAAGCCGGCCCCCATGGTGGACGAGGTCAGCGATTTCGAGATTCTCGAAATGGCTGTCCGCGAGCTGGCCATCGAAAAAGGGCTTTTTTCCGCCGAAGACCATCGCGTCTGGAAGGAATACGTTCACACCCTGGGCCCGCTGCCGGCTGCGCGCCTGGTCGCCAAGGCCTGGCTGGATCCCGAATACAAGAAGCTTTGCATCGAGGATGGCGTCGAGGCCAGCAAGGCGGTGGGCGTGAACTGGGTGACCAGTCCCCCGACCCAGTTCGGCACCCCCAGCGACTACTGCAACCTGCGTGTCCTCGCTGACACCCCCACGCTCAAGCATGTCGTCGTGTGCACCCTGTGCTCGTGCTATCCCCGTCCGATCCTGGGGCAGTCGCCGGAGTGGTACCGCACCCCCAACTATCGTCGCCGCCTGGTGCGCTGGCCGCGTCAGGTGCTCGCCGAGTTCGGTCTGCAGCTGCCTCCGGAAGTGCAGATCCGTGTGGCCGACTCCAACCAGAAGACCCGCTACATCGTGATGCCGGTACGTCCCGAGGGTACCGATGGCTGGACCGAGGATCAGCTGGCCGACATCGTCACGCGCGACTGCCTGATCGGCGTGGCGGTGCCCAAGCCCGGCATCACCGCGAACGCCAAGCGCCCGGTGCTCAGGGCGGTTCGCCCGGTGCACCATGACCATGGCCACGATCACGGCCATTGACTGACAGTTGCTTTGACACGTTAGGAGTAAGCGATGGCTACAGCAGAAAACAGCAATAGCAGCTTCAAGGGCTGGCAGGGGACCGACACAACCCCGATCGGCGTGCTCGAGGACGTCCGCAGTCGCGGACGGGTTTGGGAGGATCTGGCGGCGCAATACGGCGTCACCAATCCCGATCCGCCCTGGAAAATCGACCTGGAGGCGACCTGCGACATGCTGGCTGCCGACTCCTGCGTCAAGCCCTATGACCAGGTCGAACCCGGCTCGTGCGTCCTGCCTTCGCTCGAGCGGCGAGCGGAAGAGGATGACTTGTCCGAAACGCTTTATGAGGATGTGCCGTTTCCCGAGCGGCAGTTGCTGGCGCTCGCGCACTCGATGCTCAAGCGCGGATTGTTCAGCGAGGAAGAGCTTGCCCGCCACATGGAAGAAGTGGGCCAGCGTCTGAAAAGCGTTTGACGGGGTGTTGCCGGCCGACTCGTTCAACGCGAGTCGGCCGCTTGGCGGGCGATGTGGATTGGCCCAAAAAAGAAGGTTCTATTCAAGCCATCAGGTGCTTTAGCAAGGAGTTCATAGATGTCCATACGCGGTACCGAAATCAAGATTGAGGGTCTTTCGCAGCGTTACCCCTCGCGCAAGGTCCCCACCTTCAACCGCGTTGACCTTGTGTCCCCTCCGGGCGAGGCGCTGGCAATCATCGGTCGTTCCGGTTGCGGCAAGTCCACCCTCCTGCACATCCTGGCGGGACTGACCAGGGGAACCGAGGGCAGGGTGCTGCTGAATGGCACCGCGGTGACTGGGCCGTCTCCCCGCTGGGTGATGATGTTCCAGGCGCCCCACCTCTATCCCTGGATGACCGTTACGGAAAACGTCGGCGTGGGCCTGACCTTTGCCCGCTGGGGCAAGAAGGACATCGAGGAGCGTGTGACCGAGGCGATCCGCCTGGTCGAACTCCAGGATTTTGCCCAGGCCAACGTGCAGGATCTCTCCGGCGGTCAGCAGCAGCGCGTGGCGCTCGCCCGCTCCCTGGTGATGGAGCCGGAAATGCTCCTGCTGGACGAGCCGTTCTCCGCACTTGACGCCTTCACTCGCGCCGCCTTGCAGAAGGACGTGCGCGCCATCTCCAAGCGTCTCGGCTTCAACATTGTCATCGTCACCCACGACATCGATGAAGCCGTGATCATGGCTGACCGGGCGGTGATCATGGCCGGCTCCCCAGGCGATATTGTGCACGAACTGGACGTCGACCTTCCCGATCCGCGCGAACGCACCGATCCCGCCGTCCAGAGCTTGCGTGCGAGGCTGATGGCCACCTTCCAGGAGGCGGCGAATTACAAGAAGCCGGAAGTAGCCCTTGCCTCTGCGGCACGTTGAAAACTCGCGACAGAATTGCCCGGGACCTTGCTGGCGGGACCGGGCGCAAACGGGTCGGGCAACCGACTAGATAACTTAGGAGACCGAGAATGAAGAAATATCTTGACGAAGAGCATACCCAGCCGCGCGCGTTGGTACATGTGGATGGATGTTCTTGCGGTGGCTGCGGTAAATCCAGGTCGGTTGACCCCCGTCTGCAAAAGATGCTGCCCGGCAATCCGGACATCGCCGACGGCATGGAAGATCCGAATCTGGCGCTCAATTACGATCCCCTGTTCAGTTCTGTTCTCGGTTCGGGCGTGAGCCGGCGCGACCTCCTCAAGATGGCGGGACTCGCCGCCCTCGGGGGCTTCGGTGGCCTGGGCGGCATGATGTCTTCATCGGCGTTCGCCCAGCAGAAGAAATTCACCAAGCCGTTCGATCCGGTGCTCAAGATCGGCTACATCCCGATCACCGACGCGGCGACGCTGCTGGTCGCCCATGAAATGGGATTCTTCAAGAAGGAGGGCATCGACTCGGAACCGCCGACACTCATCCGCGGCTGGTCGCCGCTGGTCGAAGCCTTCTCCGCCCAGCGCTTCAACCTCACGCACATGCTGATCCCGGTGCCGATCTACATGCGCTACAACAACAAGTTCCCGGTGAAGATCACCGCCTGGAACCACACCAACGGCTCCGGGATCATCGTCAGCAAGAAGAGCGGCATCAGCACCCCCAAGGATCTTGGCGGCAAGCAGTTCGCGGTGCCCTACTGGTATTCGATCCACAACATCATTTCGCAGAAGATCATGCGTGATGCCGGCCTGACCCCGGTGATCCGTCCGCAGGACGCGAAACTGGCTCCCAACGAAGTCAATCTGCTGGTGCTGAATCCGCCGGACATGCCGCCCGCTCTGGCCGCCGGGCAGATCGACGGCTACTGCGTGGCCGAACCGTTCAATGCCCTCGGCGAGGTCAAGGCCGGCGGCAAGATGCTGCGCTTTACCGGCGACGTTTGGAAAGGCCACCCGTGCTGCGTGGTCGTCATGCACGAAGACGACGCCATGGATCCCGCCCGCGCGGCCTGGGCGCAGGGGGTGCACAACGCGATCGTCAAGGCGCAGCTGCATCTGTCGGCCAACCGCAAGGCGATGGCGCAGATGCTCTCCAAGGACGGCAAGAAGTACCTGCCGTTCGATGCCGAAGTCGTCGAGCGCGCAATGATGTTCTACGACGTCGCCGACTACTCGGACCCGGTCGCGATCAAGCATCCGGACTGGGACCAGAGCCGCATCAACTTCCAGGGCTGGCCTTTCCCGAGCGCCACCAAGCAGGTCGTCACCGAGTTGAAGACCACCCTGGTCGGCGGCGAAATCGACTTCGTGAAGAAACTCACGCCCGATTTCGTGGCCAAGGATCTGGTCCAGTACGCGTACATCAAGAAGGCGCTCGATGCCAACCCGAAGTGGAAATGGGACCTCAGCGTGCCGCAAAAAGGCAATCCCTTTGAGCGCAAAGAGGTCATCGTGCTATGAATCATGTGGCTACCGCCCCCGGTGGGGGCGGGTCTACCCGCCTGATGGACCGCCCGGGGATGCAACGTCTGGCCTGGGGTGTGGCGGGCATTGCGATCATGGCGGCACTCTGGCTGATCGCGGGCTACCTGCTGTCGATCAATCCGACGACGAAGACGTTCACCAAGTTCGGCCTGATTCCGACACTCAGTGCCTTCCCGGAGTTGTGGGGGGCCGGCAAAATCCAGGCCGCGTCACTCGCCAGCGGCTATCGCCTGGGTTCCGGCCTCGGCATTGCCATCGCCATCGGTGTGCCGATCGGCGTGATCATGGGGCGGATCAAGTGGTTCGCGAACTATAGCAACTCGCCCTTCCAGTTCCTGCGCATGGTCAGCCCGCTTTCGTGGATGCCGCTCGCCGTGCTGGTTTTCGCGACCTGGAATGGCTCCATCATCTTCCTGATCGCGATCGCATCGGTCTGGCCGGTGATGTTCGCCACCGCCGCGGGTCTCGCCAAGGTCGATCCGAACTGGTTCAAGGTGGCGCGCAACCTCGGCGCCAGCCCGCTTCAGATGCTGACAAGAATCATCATGCCGGCGATCGCGTTCGATATTTTCTCCGGCATCCGGCTTGCCCTGGGCGTCGCGTGGATCGTGCTGGTGCCGGCCGAATATCTGGGGGTGACCTCGGGGCTTGGCTACGCGATCGAGGATGCGCGCGAAACACTTTCATACAACCACCTCACGGCCATGGTGCTCACCATTGGCGCTATCGGCTATGTGCTCGACAGCAGTCTCGTCATGCTCATCAAGCGTTTCAGTTGGCATCGTGGGGGTGCCTGATGACTAATGAATCCTTCCAGGGTGCGAGGCATGGTTTCCGGATCAGGTGCGGACTGGGTACAGATCGAGGTGTACCGGCCATTCACAACAACGTCGACACGAAGCTGGTAGAGATGAATCAATTTTCTGCATATGAGGTCAGGCTGCCGCATCAGACCTTGCCTGGTGCCCTCTCCCGGGCGGAGGTAAATGGATGATGAGCAACAATTTCGCGGCGGCGGATGGCGTAATCAGTGCAGGGGTAAGCGGGAACTGCCTTTCCCGCATGATCAAATCCTCGGCTCACAAGTCCGTGCACTTCTTTGGCGGCCTGGCTGTCCTGTTTGCGCTGTGGTGGGCGGGTATCTACTTCGTTACGCAGAATCCGGATCTGTCGCAGTTCAAGGACTTCTCTCCGGGAGCCGCGTTTGATGCGCTGCCGGAGCTGTGGGAAGACGGAACGATCCCGCATGCGCTTGAGACGAGCGGTTATCGCCTCGGCATGGGCATGTTCCTCGCCATTGCCATAGGCGTGCCGATCGGCATCATGATGGGCCGCAGCCGCTGGTTCCAGCAGCTGACCGACGTGCCGTTTCAGTTCCTGCGCATGATCAGCCCGATGTCGTGGGAGCCGATCGCCGTGGTGGTGTTTGCCGGCTGGGAACAGGCGATTGTTTTCCTGATCGCCGTCGCGGCGGTCTGGCCGATCGCATTTTCAACCGCCGCCGGCCTAGCCAAGGTGGACCCCAACTGGTTCAAGGTGGCGCGCAACCTCGGCGCCAAGCCATGGCACATGGTCACGAAAATCATCATCCCCGCGATCACCTTCGACATCATGACGGGCATCCGCCTGGCCCTCGGCGTGGCGTGGATCGTGATCATTCCCGCGGAGTTCCTCGGGGTGACATCAGGTTTCGGCTATGCCATCCAGGATGCGCGCGAGAGCCTGGAATACTCCAGCCTGATGGCGCTGGTGGTCGTGATCGGTGCGGTTGGCTTTGTCCTTGATACCGCCTGCGTGATGCTCATCAAGCGCTTCAGCTGGCATCGCGGTTAAGGCGATGAAACTGCCATGAGCAAGACGAGGTAGCCGTCCGATGGGTTCGCAGCCCGCCATGGCCCATCCAGTGACGCGTCATGGCGACAAGATCCGATTGCAAAGCAGATTAATTCAACCGAGGTGAAACCAGCATGTCCCAAAAACTGAGCATCGTGTGTGTGACCGGAACACGCGAAAAGCTGCAAATGGCCGCGATGATCGCTTCCGTTGCAGCGGCGACCGGCACCGATGTGAACGTGTTTCTGTCGATGAATGCACTGTCTTTTTTCATCAAGGGCAACTCGGATGTGGCGCCGGTCGAAGGCGAGATGGGCACGCTCATGTCGCAAAAAGGCGTGCCGCCCTTCAAGCAGTTGTTCCAGCAGGCGGCTGAACTGGGTGACGCCAAAATCCTGCCGTGCTCCATGGCGCTGGATCTCTTGAAGGTTGGCAAGGAGGATCTCGATCCCGAACTGGGTCCCCCGACCGGACTGACACGCTTTCTGAGCGAGGCCGAGGGCGGCCAAATGCTCACGTTCTGAACGTGACAACCAACTATTGGAAGTTAACCGGAGATTCAAGTCATGAGTGAAAACAAGATTATTGATGCACGCGACACGTACTGCCCCGGACCGCTCATGGAGCTTATTACCTACATGAAGCAGGCCAGCGTGGGCGATACCCTCGAGTTGCTGTCGACCGACGAAGGTTCGGCCGCCGACGTGCCGGAATGGGTCAACAAGGTCGGGCACGAGATGCTCGGCAGCGAAAAGGTCGATGGGGTATGGCACCTCAAGATTCGCAAGGCCAAGTAATGCATGACGTACTGGACCGGGAACCGCCGGTCTGCGCAGCGGCCGGATGTCCCCCGGGATTTTTGGATAGGAGAGTGGAATGAGAATTTTAATCGTCGGTGGTGGCACGGGCGGAACCATAGTGGCCAACAACCTCGCGCGGCGATTGTCCGCCGAGATTCGCAACCGCAAGGTTCGCCTCACGATGCTCTCGGCGTCTGACAGGCACATGTACCAGCCCGGCTTGCTGTATGTCGCCTTTGGTCAGATGACCCCGGATCAGCTTTACCGCGATCAGCGCAGCCTGCTTGAACCCAACATTGATTTTCACGTTGACCCGGTCGAGAAATTTCAGCTCGACAAGAACCAGGTCACAACGAAAAGCGGGAAGACCTACGAGTACGACATGCTCGTGATCGCGACCGGTTCGCGCATCGTGCCGGAGACGGTGCCGGGCCTGACAGAAGGGGCGGAAACCTTCTACACGGAAGCCACCGCAGTCAAGATGTTCAAGCGTCTGCGGGAATTCGAGGGCGGCAGGATAGCCGTCGTTGTCGGGGTCCCGCACAAATGCCCGATTGCTCCGGTCGAACTGATCTTTTCGATGCACGACTATTTCAAGGCGCGCGGGATTCGTGACAAGGTGTCCATCAAGTACCACTATCCGATCGGCCGCATGCACACCATCGAGAATGTTGCCAAGTGGGCAAAGCCCGAGTTCGATCGCATGGGGATCGAAATCGAGACCCTGTTCAACGTCAAGGAAGTGGACGCGGAGCACAAGGTCGTCAGGAGCGAGGAGGGTACCGAGACCCAATACGACCTGCTCATCGCCATCCCGCCGCACAAGGGCATGGAAGTCATCGAAGAGAACAACCTGGGCTCGGCCGGCTGGATTCCGACCGACCGCTTCAAGCTCACCATGAAAGACCGCGACAACGTTTACGTGCTGGGCGACACGACCAACCTGCCGGTCAGCAAGACCGGATCGGCCGCTCACTTCGAGGCCGAGGTGGTCTCGGAAAACATAGCCTCGATCATCAAGATCGGCACGCCGGTACGCGACTATGACGGCAAGGTCTACTGCTTCATTGAAGCCGGTCATGATCGCGCGACATACGCGATGTTCAACTACCAGAATCCACCTGATCTGAAGCCGGCGACGAAACCCATGCACTGGTTCAAGACGGCCTACAACCAGATGTACTGGACCAGCGTACGCGGATTGCTTTGAGGAAGCCACGCCATGACTACACAAACTGAAACTCGCCTCGACGCAATTCCAACCGAAGACCTGCAGCGTCTCGTCGAATTCGCGCAACTCGTCACTGCGGCCCGGGATGCCATGTCGGATGAAATCGTGCACCGGCTGGCAGGGGCGTTCAGCGAGGGAATGACTTTGCTCGACCGGCTGACCCGCAATGAAGGGCTGATGCGCCTGCTTCAGGTGCTCGATCGCCAGGAGAGCCAGAATTTCCTGGTGGCATTGGCGGATGCCATCCATAAGTCCAGCCAGGAAGTATCGGCGGCGCCACCCGCGGTGGGCGGCATCGGCTGCACCTTGCGCGTGATGCGCGACCCCGGAATCCTCGAAGGCCTGCGCCTGATGTCCCTGGTAGGCAAGCATCTGAGCCACAGCCTGCGCGAACAGCACCACCAAGGCGGCTAAGCCCATTCAGGCGGATTGGCCGCCTGAGTTCAAGTCAGGGTCCTCCTCGACGGGGTTGCAGGACGAGGACGAATCCCCGCTTCCAGAGGCCGCCACCAATCCAGCAGGCACCTTCCCGGAGCGCGTGCACGCGACAGCCTGCGCGCAGCACTCGGCCGGCTCCACATTTCCCGCTCAACGACGCGTGCCGCATTCCGACGGCCAGCATGGCCGCCGTCACGACGCGGCCATCACGGTGCTGGAGCGGGATCGACAGGCGCTGCCGCGGGTTCGGGCGTGGGCACCGGCTCCACCACACTGGGTTCGAGGTCGTCGGGGAAGCCGCTGCTGGTGGCATTTCCCGGTAGCGTCGGATCGGCCTGGCTGGTCGAGCCATCGGGTTTTTCCTGGGGAACGGCCGGCGCCGCGGCCGCTTCCGCTTCGACCGCCGGCTTCACGGCAGGCTGAATCGCCGCGGCGATGCCGGCTGGGAACAGATGGGGGCGTAGCTGCGGCAGCAGCATCTTCAGCAATTGAGCGGTGAGCGAACTGGTGAATTCGAACTTGCCGGCCTGCTCCCCTGGCACCAGCGCAGTGAGGGTGCCGAAATAACGCTCGCCCAGATAGAAGACGAAGGTGGCCGTGCGGTTGACCACGCGCGACTCAAGAAGCTGGCCGCCCGCACCGTAGCGCTCGAAGCGGTGATCGCCGGTGCCGGTTTTGCCGCCGATCGTCACCGGCTTGCCGGCGTCGTCCTTGAACGCGCC
>JBGSTQ010000254.1:0-2370 GCA_041736375.1 Thiobacillaceae bacterium | reverse complement strand
GCGCAGGTGTCGGAGAAGCACGCCAATTTCATCGTCAACCTGGGGAAGGCGAGCGCGACCGACATCGAGCGTCTGATCGAACACATCGAAGACGTCGTCGAAGCGCGCACCAACGTCCGGCTGATCCGCGAAGTACGAATTATTGGAGAACGGCAGTGAAGAAGTACGGCAAGGTCGCTGTGATGTTGGGCGGGACGTCCGCCGAACGCCCGGTTTCGCTCAAAAGTGGCGGGGCGGTGCTGGCGGCGCTGCAGCGCCAGGGGGTCGACGCGCACGAATTCGATCCCGCCACCCGCAATCTCGGCGACCTGATCAGCGGCGAATATGACCGTGTCTTCATCGCCCTGCACGGGCGCTATGGCGAGGATGGCTGCATGCAGGGCGCGCTCGAGCTGCTCGGCCTGCCCTATACCGGCAGCGGCGTGATGGCGTCGGCGCTGGGCATGGACAAATGGCGCACCAAGCTGGTGTGGCGCGCAGCGGGACTGCCGACCGCGGACTGGGAAATCCTTACCGCCGCCAGCGACTTCGACGCGGTGGAGCGGAATCTCGGCCTGCCGATTTTCGTCAAGCCCGCACGCGAAGGCTCGAGCATCGGCATGAGCAAGGTCACCGCGCACGGCACGCTGAAGGCGGCCTACGAGCTTGCCGCCGAGCATGACGCGCTGGTGCTGGCTGAAAGATTCATCGACGGCGCCGAATACACCGTCGGCATCCTCGGCGATGCCGCACTGCCGCTGATCCGTCTGGCGCCCGCCAAGGACAAGGCCTTCTATGATTTCGAAGCCAAGTACCTGCGCGACGACACCGAATACCACTGCCCCGCCGGCCTGGCGGACGAGCAGGAAATGGCACTGCGCCAGCTGGCACTGGATGCCTTCCGCCTGATCGGCGGCCGCGGCTGGGGGCGGGTCGACCTGATGCTCGACAGCATCGGCAATCCCTACTTGCTGGAAGTGAACACCTCGCCCGGCATGACCGATCACAGCCTGGTACCGATGGCGGCACGCGTCGCCGGGCTGGATTTCGACGCGCTGTGCCTGGCCATCCTGGAGCAGACCCTGGCATGACCCCCGCCGATAACAGCTTCCAGCCGCTGCTGCAGGTCGCCCGGGTGCTGACCTGGGGCGCGTTCGCGCTGCTGGCGTATGGCGTCGGCGCCTGGACAGTGTCGCAACCGTGGTTCGCCCTGCGCACCATCGACGTGGTGACGCCGGCGGCGCATGTCACCGAGACGCAGGTCAGGCTGGTGGTCGAGCGCCACGTACGCGGCACTTTTTTCACCGTCGACCTCGAGCGCGTGCGTGAAGCCCTGGAAAAACTGCCGTGGGTGCGCGAAGCCAAGGTCGCGCGCCACTGGCCCGACACCCTGGTGGTATCGCTGACCGAGCACAAGCCGCTGGCACGCTGGAACCAGGATGCCCTGGTGAATGATCAGGGCGAGGTGTTCGCCGCTGCCTCCAACACCGATCTGCCACGCTTCAGCGGTCCCGAGGACAGCAGCGCCGAAGTGATGCGCGCCTGGGGCCAGTACCAGACCCTGCTCGCCCCGCTCGGCCACTCGATCCGCGAACTGCATCTGTCCTCGCGCCGCGCCTGGCGCCTGCGCCTGGACAACGGCATGCAGATCGTTCTCGGCCGGGACGAGCCGGCAATGCGCCTGGCCCGCTTCACCGCCCTCTATCCGAGGCTGTTCGCCGCCCCGGCGACAGCGCCTGCCTACGTTGACCTGCGCTACGTCGACGGCTTTGCGATACGCATGCCCGACGACACCCGCCCTTTCAGTTTGAGTGAATCATGAGCAAACCCCGCGACCCCAAGAAACTCCTAGTCGGTCTCGACATCGGCACCTCGAAAATCGTCTGCATCGTCTCCGAGGTCACCCCCGAAGGCACCCTCGACATCATCGGCATGGGCTCGCATCCGTCGCGCGGCCTGCGCCGCGGCGTGGTGGTCAACATCGAGGCCACGGTCAACGCCATCCAGCGCGCGCTGGAGGAAGCCGAACTGATGGCCGACTGCAAGATCCGCGAGGTGTATACGGGGATTGCCGGGAGCCACATCAAGAGCTTCAACTCGCACGGCATGTTCGCCATCCGCGACAAGGAAATCAGCCAGATGGACGTCGATCGCGTGGTCGAGACCGCGCGCGCGGTGAACATCCCGACCGACCAGCAGATCCTCCACACCATCCCGCAGGAATTCATCGTCGACGGCCAGGAAGACGTGCGCGACCCGCTCGGCATGAGCGCGGTGCGGCTCGAGGTCAAGGTCCACATCGTCACCGGCGCGGTGTCGGCGGCGCAGAACATCATCAAGTGCGTGCGCCGCTGCGGGCTGGAAGTCGCCGACCTGGTGCTGCAGCCGCTC
>JBGSTQ010000187.1:0-2040 GCA_041736375.1 Thiobacillaceae bacterium | reverse complement strand
GGCGACGCTGATGCCGCACTCTCTTAAGATAGCTACCTTTTCCGTGGCTGTCCCTTTGCCGCCGGAGATGATGGCGCCGGCATGGCCCATGCGCTTGCCCTTGGGTGCGGTACGTCCGGCGATGTAGGCGGCGACCGGCTTCTTCATCTGCGAGCGGATGAATTCGGCCGCGGCCTCCTCGCGGCTGCCGCCGATTTCGCCGACCAGGATCACCCCCTCGGTTTGCGGGTCGGCCTCGAACATCTGCAGGCAGTCGATGAAATCCATGCCCTTGATCGGGTCGCCGCCGATGCCGACGCAGGTCGACTGACCCAGGCCGAGTTGCGTGGTCTGATGCACCGCTTCATAGGTCAGCGTGCCGGAGCGCGAAACGATGCCGATTCTTCCTTTTTGATGGATGACGCCGGGCATGATGCCGATCTTGCATTCCCCCGAGGTAATGATGCCGGGGCAGTTGGGACCGATCAGTTTCGCCCCGTTCGCCCTCAGCGCGGCCTTGACGTTCAGCATGTCGAGTACCGGGATGCCTTCGGTGATGCAGACAATGACCTCGATGCCGGCGTCGGCCGCCTCGAGGATCGAATCGGCAGCGAACGCGGCCGGCACGTAGATCATCGTCGCCTGCGCGCCGGTCTGCCGCACCGCGTCGCGCACGGTGTTGAATACAGGGAGTCCGAGATGCGTCTGTCCGCCCTTGCCCGGCGTGACGCCACCGACCATCCTCGTGCCGTAGGCGATCGCCTGTTCGGAATGGAAGCTGCCCTGCTTGCCGGTGAAGCCCTGGCAGATGACTCTGGTGTCCTTGTTGACGAGGATGCTCATTGCGCTTCCTCCACGGCGAGTCTGGCTGCGTGGGTGAGGCTCTCGGCCGCCAGGATCGCCAACCCAGACTCGGCCAGCAATTTACGGCCCAGCTCCGCGTTGGTGCCTTCCAGCCGCACGATCACCGGCACCTTCACGCCGACCTCCGTCACCGCCTGGATGATGCCTTCGGCGATCACATCGCAGCGCACGATGCCGCCAAAGATGTTGATCAGAACCGCGCGCACGTTGGGATCGAGCAGGATGATCTTGAAGCCTTGGGCCACCGTCTCGGGCGTGGCACCGCCGCCGACGTCGAGGAAGTTGGCGGGCGCGCCGCCCTCCAGCTGGATCAGGTCCATCGTCGCCATGGCGAGGCCGGCGCCGTTGACCATGCAGCCGATGTTGCCGGACAGCGCGACGTAGTTGACGTTGGCCGCGTTGGCGGCGGCTTCCTTGGCGTCGATCTGGCTGTCGTCGCGCAGCTCGGCCAGGGCCTTGCGGCGATACAGCGCGTTGTCGTCGACGCTCATCTTGCAGTCGAGCGGCAGCACGCGGTTGTCGGTCGTCACCACCAGCGGATTGATTTCCAGAAGGGAGAGATCATTGGCGATGAAGGTGCGATAGAGCTGCGGCAGCAGACGGCAAAAATCCTTGTAGGCTTCGCCGGTCAACTCCAGCGCGAAGGCCAGCGCACGGCACTGGAAATCCTGCACACCCTGCAGCGGATCGCAGGTCTCGGTCAGCACCTTTTCCGGAGTGGCGTGGGCGACTTCCTCGATGTCCATGCCGCCGGCGGCGGAGGCGACGATTGCGACGCGTTCGGTTTCGCGATCGACCAGCAGCGACAGGTACAACTCGCGCGCGATCGGCAGGGTTTCCTCCACCAGTACCCGGTTCACCGGCTGGCCGTCGGGGGCGTTCTGCTTGGTCACCAGTTGTTTGCCGAGCAGCGATTCGGCCATCGCGCGCACGTCGTCCAGGCTTTTCACCACCTTGACGCCGCCCGCCTTGCCGCGCCCGCCGGCATGGATCTGTGCCTTCACCACCCAGGCGTCGCCGCCCAGTTCGCTGGCGGCTTTTACGGCATCGGCGGCGCTCGCCGCAGCGAGACTGCGCGGCGTGTTAATGTTGCCCGTGCGCAGAATTTGCTTGGCCTGATATTCATGCAGGTTCATTGTTTTTTCGATGGAAGCTCGCCAAAACGTGCATTTTGAAGCAAAGCCCCCCGCTACGGAA
>JBGSTQ010000171.1:0-29455 GCA_041736375.1 Thiobacillaceae bacterium | reverse complement strand
GCCCTGGCCCAGGTGGGCCTGAGCGGGTGGGAACACCACACCCCGTCCGAGCTATCCGGCGGCCAGCAACAGCGGGTGGCCGTCGCCCGAGCCATCGTCACCCGCCCCACCATCCTGCTGGCGGATGAACCTACCGGCAACCTGGACAGCCGGACCAGCCAGGAGATCATGGAACTGCTCACCACCTTGAACCGCGACCAGGGCATCACCGTGCTCATGGTGACCCACGAGCCGGACATGGCCCAATACGCCACGCGCATCGTCCATTTCGTCGACGGCCGGGTGCATAGCGACAGTCAGAACGGGGAGAAAACCTGATGCTTTGGAATGCCCTGCTGCTTTCGCTGCGCGAGATACGCCGCAACCTGCTGCGCTCCTTCCTGACCACCCTGGGCATCGTCATCGGCGTTTCCGCCGTGATCACCATGGTCACTCTGGGCAACGGCGCCACCCAGGCGGTATCGGACCAGATCTCCAGCCTGGGCAGCAACCTGCTTCTGGTGCGACCCGGCCAGCGCATGGGCCCCGGCCAATACGTGGGCGGCGCCCCCAACTTCAAGGTGGCCGACGCCGACGCCCTGCGCAACCAGATCAGCGGCATCACTGCCGTGGCGCCCACCGTCACCAAGGGCGCGACGGTGGTGAACATGGCCAACAACTGGACCAGCACCATCACCGGCACCAGCGCCGACTACCTCACCACCAACAACTGGAAGATCGCCAGCGGCCGCGTCTTCAACGAATCGGAAGAACGCGCCGGCAAGGCCGTGTGCGTCATCGGCGCCACCGTGCAGCGTGAACTGTTCGGCAACCAGAATCCGGTGGGCGGCGAGATCCGCATCAAGCGTTTTTCCTGCGAGGTGATCGGCCTGTTGGCCAGCAAGGGCCAGTCGTCCATGGGTTCCGACCAGGACGACACCATCATCATGCCCCTGCGCACCGTGCAGCGGCGCCTGACCGGCAGCCTGGACGTGCGCACCCTGATGGTGTCGGTGAAGGACGGCGTCTCCACCGACAAGGTCAAGCGCCAGATAGAACAGCTCATGCGCGAACGCCGCAAGATCAGCGAAAACGAGGACGACAACTTCAACGTCCTCGACACCAAGCAGATCGCCGAGACCCTCTCCAGCACCACCAAGGTCATGACCACCCTGCTCGGCGCCGTGGCGGCGGTGAGCCTGCTGGTGGGGGGCATCGGCATCATGAACATCATGCTGGTGTCGGTCACCGAGCGCACCCGGGAAATCGGCATCCGCCTGGCCATCGGCGCCCTGGAGTGGGAGGTCTTGCTCCAGTTCCTCATCGAGGCGGTGGTGCTGGCCTCCATCGGCGGCATCATCGGCGTCATCCTGGCCACTATCGCCTCCATCGGCCTGTCCGGCTTGATGAACGTGCCCTATCTGTTCAACCCCAGTATCAACCTGCTGTCCTTCGCCTTCTCCGCCGCCATCGGCGTGGTGTTCGGCTACTTCCCGGCAAGACGGGCGGCGCAACTGGACCCCATCGAAGCGCTGCGCCACGAGTAGTTCCGTGAGCGGCCAGGCAGGACAGGCCCTTCGACTAGCTCAGAACAGGCTTCGATACGCCTTGCATGGCAAGGCTACTCAGCCCGAACGGTGCTTTGCCCTACTCCAGCAGACCGTTCGTCCCGAGTAGGCGGTCCGTTCGTCCTGAGTAGGCGCGTAGCGCCGTATCGAGGGAAGCGCCGTATTGAGGGAAGCGCCCGCCTCCCCAAAAAATGCTGAGTAGCCCGTCAAAGCCGAGCGTATCGAAGCACCCCCGGGCCACCGCAAACCTACCCGGCCCGTAAGTCGGCAAGCTCTTGCCGACGCTGCCTGGCGGCATGGTTATGCCGCCCTTGCTGATACATCCACCCGAACAAATCGCCGGCAGGTCGGCTCCTACGAAAAAGATGACTTGTAGGAGCCGGCTCTTGTGCCCTTTGGGTATGCCGACGATAGGTTTAAATCGGCACTTCCCCATGGCCGGCCCATGAATGCTTCGATACGCCTTGCCCCGCAAGGCTACTCAGCACGAACGGAATTGCGCCACTACGGCTTAGCCATTCCACTTGTCCCGAGCCCATCCTAGAACGGCCAATGGCAGCGGCCGGATTCGGGTTCCACGCCCCAAAAAAAGGCTCTTCTCGCGAATGCTAGTGATGGCAAGCAATCAACAACGTGGTTACCAACATTCATGCGAAATCTGCCTTGTTGTCTGCTGGTCATCTGGCTTCAGCTCGAAACCCGCGTCGTTGCTGGGCTTGGCGATTAGAGCATTGAGGCATCATCAGCACTCGCGAGAAGAGCCCAAAAAAAACGCCAGCTCGCGCCGGCGTCTACCGTTCCCTCCCGGCCAGACCGGCCGGGGGATGTCCCGCTAGTTACAACTCGTTGCCATGGGCGAGCAGTTCCTGGGGTAGCAGTTCCTCGCTTTCGGCTGCCACCAGCATCCGTTCCTCAAGCTGCGTCTGGGCCATCATGCCTTGCGAGACCACCAGGAAATGATTGGGTGGCGCCACCAGCACGGTGGTGGGGGTCATACGCACGTTGAGGGTTCCTGACTGCCCCAGGTCTGGCACCCAGGCGGGTATGTTGGGCAACCCTTTGCCATCCAGGGAGATGTACTTCACAACGAAGCCATGCTTCTTGCTCATCGCCTCGATGGTTTCGGCATGGACTCGGCAATGCTGGCAGCGCGAGTCGAAGAACACCCACAGCCCAGCCACGGTGGCCAGATGCTTGAGCCCCGCATCCGCAGCCTGGTCGATGCCGTTGAGGAACGACGATTTGGCGAACGATGCGATCGGTACCCGGTTGTTCTCATCCAGGAACGGATCGGAATACACCACCCGCTGCGACATTTCGGCGAAGCGCTGCGACTTGTCCATCGCCAAGCGCTGAGCGTAGAGATAGGCCTCGACGTTCTCGCGCGTGGGGTTGTCGATGGCCCGATCCAGCAGTACCGGCATCTGTTTCTTCAGCCATTCAACGGACAACGGCTCAGTCTCTTTCGGCTTGGCCGGCGGCGGCATCGACCTTGGCGGCAGTTGCACCGGGCGTTCTTTCGGATCCTTGTACCAGAACCACCCCTCTTCCTTGCCCTGGAAAAATGGCTGTCCAGCCGGATCGGCCAAGGCGGGAACAGCCAGACCCATCAGAAGATGGATTGAAGCAACAGGGAGAAGCGCTGTTGCACAGGCAATGGTCCCCGCGAAGGGGCCACTGAGCTGACTGGTGGAAGTACGTTTCACCATAGCGCTCTCGCGCTCGCCACAATGTCCTGATAGGGCACGAACCCCCAGTAGCGGCCGTCATAAGCACGCGGGAGCGTACCGATGAAGAGATAGTGTCCTTCGGGCACGAAGACGCGACGATCGAAGTAGCCCGAGGGTTTCTGTAGCTTCGCCAGCAAATCCAGCGGGCCGATCCGGCGGCCGTTGACGTAGAACATGTCGTCCTTGACCCACAGTTCATCACCCGGAATACCCGCGATCTGCTTGATGACCAGGATGCCTTCGAAGGACGGCCCCATCTTGCCCTTGGGATAAAACCCCGCCAGTTCACCGCGATGAATCCGGGTCGGCTGCTCATGGTGGATGAGATACGCGGTCCAGGGCAGGCAAGTCCGCTTCTGGAGATCCAGGCCGAGGGTGTAGTGCTGTGAGACGACGCTGGTGGCCCAGCCCGCCAGAGGGAACGCCAAGGCGATGAGAAGCAGGGCCTGGATGCCGATGCGTACCCGGGGATGCGCCGCACCCCAGGCCAGTGCCTTATTCGAGCGTGACGCCAACACGATCCGCCACCTGTTTGGTGATGTCCGATTCCGCCGGCCAGGCCACGGCCACGGCGGCATTGATGACGATGACACCACGGCTGCGGTATTCCCCCAGCACACTATCGAGCTGTTGGGCCATCTGTACACCAGCCGCTGACGCCTGTTGCGGGGTGACGCCGGGCGTTGCCATGAGATGGCGCATGGCGATATTCACAATCCGGTTCGAGTCCAGTACCACCAGCCACGTCCCCTGCTGGGTAACCGGCGCCAAGCCGACCTTTCCCCCATACTGCGCCAGCACGTAGAACACGAAGGCGGACACCGCCAACGCGATCAACGAGGCGGCCAGGAAGCCGACGCCATTGCCCGCTGTGGCAGGCGCGGCAGTCGTGGCGGTAACCGGGTCAGGCGCTTGCAGGCCAGGTGGGTCGCCAGCAGGCTGGGGAGGATGACCGTACAACGCCACCCCCTTACTTCACGTCTTCCGGCTGCTTCTTGCCGAAGCGGAAGACCATCAACATCGCCGCCGCCCCAAAGCAGACACCGGCAATCCCGGCGGATACCGTGCTGGCGTCACCCCCAGATGGCAGCGTCAGAATACCGGCCGCCAACAACACCCCCAGGATGATCCAGTCGCGCCGGGTGTTACTTGCACTCCCGGCCTTGCCTTGCACACTCGCTTCATTGTTTTGCATCGTTCTCTCCTGTTCAGATCAGTTTTCCGCCGGCTGCCCGGCGATGAATGCCTCGATAGCCGTCGTCACGTTCTCACCGCGTTCGATGGCGTCGAGGATGGCATTGCGCTCCGCACCCTTGGTCGAGAACAGCACTTGGGTGAAACGGTCGGTCACGAGGCGCACCACACCCCAATCGTTTTCCGAACGCTTGATCATGATTTCCGAATATTTGCCGGGCAGCGTATGCACCGACTTGATGACATTGACCCCGTAAGGCTCGATGTTGAATTGCTTCGATTCGATGGCCGCGTCGATGGCTTCGGAACGTTGCTGCAGCACGAGCTGCCAGGCGCTGTTCTGGTAAATCGCGCGCGCGTTGGGCGACGTGAACAGGTCAGCGATGTTCTGGGTGACGATCACAATGGCGCCGTCGTATTTCCGGGCGCGCCGGTAGGCGCCTTCCATCGCCTTGGCCATCGTCGGGTCATCGAGCAGATCCCAGGCCTCATCGACGACCAGAATCTTCTTGCGCCCCCGCGTCAGGTACATCTCGTGATTGATCTTGGCGACAAGTTGCAGCAGGACGACTTGCTGCAAGGTCCGCTTGGACTTCAGTTCTTCCAGTTCGAGCACCACGAAATCCCTGTCGAATTCCAGGTTGTTCACCCCATCAAACCAGTGGCCGTAGGAACCCAGCCGCGTGAACGGGAAAAGCTGACGGCCGATGTCGCGAATACGGTTGTCGTCCTGGACGTTGCACCAGTCGGACACCTCCGACACCGTCATGGTGCTGCCGTAGTGATTCCAGACGCTCTTGATGGCCTCTTCAAGAATCGCCAGGCGGTAATCGTCCAACCCGCCCTCGGGTGCTGCCATCTTGGCCAGCGTCGCCTTGAGCAGATCCATCTCCTCGTCGATGTCGATGACATGGGTGAACGGGTTGAGACAGATACAGCTCGATTCCGAGAACTCGATGAACTCGCCACCCACGGCCCGATTGAGTTTCAGATAAGAGCGGCCCAGGTCGATGGCCCAACACTTCGCCCCCAACGCCAGGTAGTCGGCGATCAGCATTTGCATGACGAAGGACTTGCCGGAGCCGGCCTCGGCCATGATCACGGCGTTGTAGTTGGTGGCCGAGTCGTAGAGATCGAACAGCACGGGCTCGCCCCGGCGTGACACGAACACCGAGGCGCCGCCCCTGCCCGTCCCGGTCCAGTCGCCGAATATCGGCAGGAACTGAATGGCATGCGACACCGCCATCGTTTGAAAGCGAAACAGGTTGGTGATGGAGCGGCGAGACGTGTTGAGCGGGAGGATGGCATCCCACAAAGGACGCAGGATGCGCTTGTCCTCGCGCATGTCGAAGCCGAGGGAGGCCTGATACGCGGAAAGCCCGGCCACCAGCTTGTCCAGGCGATCCGAATCTCGGCAAAACACGGCCAAGGTCAGATTGATTTCGACCAACACGGCGCCCGCGCCTTCGATCTCGTGCATGAGTGTGTCGAAGCCGGCCTTCTTGTAGCTGATCAAGGGGATCAGACTCACCATCGGGCCATAAGCCTGATGGTTGATCATCGTGTGGCGGCGACGGACATCCCCGACCTTCTTGACCTGATCGGGGTAATGCAGCGTGAGCATCAACAGAAAGGGTTCGGTGATCTGGTTCGCCAGACCGGCCGGATCGCCGATCAGATGGCTCATGACCCCCAGGCTGGTGCGCTTGGGGTACCACTTCACCGACATGAGCTTGCCGAAATAGCGGTCGTGGAAACCCAGCCGGCGTGTTTCATCGACGATCACATCGCCCGGGCCATAAACCTGCTCCCGGATCGGCCGCATGTCGTCATACCAATCCTCGTTGGGATCGTAAACATGGGTGATACGTCGAAGCAGCTTGAGATAACCATGCGGGCCAAGGGGCTCCAGGAAGAGGCCGGCTGACTTCAGCCCCCCGGACAACCTTTCGGCGGCTTCATGCGCCTCTTTGATCTGGCCTTGGTCAGGCATGTCCGAGCACGGAATCTTGATGGTGACGATGATGGTCTTGCTATTGAGCAGCACACCCGAACGCGCAACCAGTGGCTGATCCTTGCCTGCAAGGATGAAATCCCTCCGCCTGGTCGTCATGGCGGCCAACAGATCGTTGTCGCAGGACGCCTTGTTTGCGGCATAGCGGTCGAGGGGCGCCTCAACATCCGGACTCGCGAAGATGCCGATCTGAATGAATGTCCCCGGCGGCATGGCAATGCCCAAAGCCGAGCGGAACCGATCCACCGTGCCTTCATCGCCGCCGATCATGGCGGGTTTGCTGGCGAAACAAGCGCCCAGATATTTCTCGCCGGTGTCTTCATCCGCGCAGAAAAATACCTGGTAGCCCGTGTCGCACCCCCTGACGCTCAGGCGTTGCCAGGGCGTGCGGTTTTGACTGGCAGATCTCGCCTGGCCACCGGAGTCGGCGCCAGGCAAAACCGATGAAAAGAATCCCAACACGAAGGCTTCTTTTCAGAGGGTGGCGGCAACGACGGTATTCAGCACGCCAGGGCCGTAGTAGGTCGCGATGGATACACCGACGCCCACCACCACCGGCATCAGCGATTGTTTGACGATCGTGATCCCCAGGCCAGTACCCAGTGCGCCAAACGCGAACAGTTTGCCGAGTGAGCCTTCCATCCAGTCTTTTACAAGGGTGGATACCGACGAGAAAGTGGCATCCGCACCCGCCAGGGCGGGCTCGGTGACGGCCAAACACAGCGCGGCGAGAACGAACAGTTGAATGTGTTGCTGGTTGAACTTCATGCGTACATCTCCAAGAGATAAAGTAAAAATCGCCATTTGTTTGCTAAAGACCGCCTAACGACCGCCCAGCAAGGCATCGCCGGCCTGCGGCAATGCCGCTTCCGGGATGCCGGTGACAGCCTGTGGCGAAGAAACAGGCTGCACAGACCCGACCCGACCGGACTCAGGCCGGTCAGGTAGAGCGGGTTGCGCGCTCGGCGTCACCATCAGGTGCGGAATGACCGGGCGCGAACCCGTGAACTCCGATTTGCCGAACGACCATTTGCGCGGTTGGATTTCTGTGAACAGGTAGCTGGGCCAGTGCAAATCCTTCTTGCTGTCCTCCCAGGGCGCGATCCAGATGCGCATGACCTTGGCGGGTTCCAGGACGGGGAGCGGCAGGTTTGGCGACGCGGACTGAGCGATAGGCAGATGCGTGGGGAGATGCCGGGGCAACGGCAACGCGGGCAGTTTGTCTCTGGCAGCCTTCTCTGTCTGGAGGGAGACCAGGCCGGGGCCGTCATCAAAAGTCTCCTGCGAGGTCTGACTCCCGCTTCTTTTTGCTGGCGCTGCTGTTTCCAAATCACGGTCAGGGGTGGCGCCATGGGTGGCGTCATCGGTAGCGCGGTAGACCTGTAACGGGCTTTTGCACATCACGCCGTCCGGCATGCCTGGACAGGCAAATTCATCGTGGTTCGCCGTGTTCAAGACGTTGGCGCAACCAGCCAACATGAAAACGAGGGTCAGGGGTAACAGGCGGATGGGGTTCATTTCTTGGCGCCCTTGGCGGCGATGGAATCCCGAGCAGCGTCATGAGTAAAACCGCGCGGTGAGAGTTGAATGCCACGTAGCGTCACGATGCTGACCTTGCGGCCGGCATCCACCTCGATGACCGGGAACATCTCCTTGGCCATGTCGAGATAAAACTGGGCGACCATCTTCGAGGCTTCGGAAATTCCCTTGCCGACGCCGGCCTGAGCCGCCGCACCCATGTCGATCGACTGGTATTGGGCGGAACTCCCCGGCGTGACGTTGAGTTGGGGCACCTGGCTCGGCGCGATGGCCTGGCCGAATCCGGCCAGAAACCCGGACACCAGGCTCTTGGCGATCATCGACCCCTGCTTGGAGACGAGACGGCCGCGCATGCCAACCTTGCCATCCTCGCCAACCGCATAGCCTTCCAGTTCCGCCTCGATCACCCGGCCATCCTCGCGCACGCAGGAAAGCGTCTCGGTGCGCAACTGGGCGCGCTCGGTGGCCAGCACGCCGTGCCCGCCGATCACCAGGAAGCACTCCCGGATGTCCCCATCGCCCATGCTCATCAGGTTGGGGATGAGGGATTCGCTCTTGATGCGCACCAGGGCTGGGACCGGCTGTTTCTGGGTCACGCTCGATGTCGGCGCATCCATGCCGTTGAGCAGCACCCCCTCGAACACCGCGCCGGCCGGCAGGTAGGGCATAGGGGTGGATTCCTGGCCGGCAGCCGGGGCAGGCTGGTCCGATGGGGTGGCGCCCACGACCCGCAAGCGGACCTTGGCTGGCTCTGCCGCCGAGGTCGACGGCAGGGGCACATCGAAGTGTGCTGAATGTGCCGAACCTGTTGGAAGAAACGGGGGCAACGGCGCATCCAGTGCAGGCATTGGCAGCCCTGACGCAGGAAGACCGGCTTTCCCCGTCTTCATCGCCTCCAGGTCGCGGCGTAACTCCGCGACTTCACGCACCACTTCAGGGTTCAGCCCTACCTGACCGGGGACGTCCCCTTCCAGCTTTTTAAGGAGTGCTGCGTTCTGGAGCTTGGTATCGCCCAGATCGCGCTCTAGCGACTTCATGCGATTACCCGTCGCTTCCAGGCCGGCGGCCAGGCCTTCCTGGGTGATGTTCTTGCGGTTGGGCATGACCAGGTGGGTGCTGTTGATATCCGACTTCGCGCCATCCGGCGTCGTCGCATCCTTCGGACTGATCAGCCAGCCTGCACCGGCCAGCGTGCCAAACAGCACCGCCACGCCGAGCACATTGCGCTTGCCCGGCGAAAGCCCTGCCCACCATGCCCTGAACTTGCCGCCGTCGCTCATCGGACGGCTCCGATCGCGTCATGAGCAAGGACTGGCCCAGCCGAGGCTTCGGCCAGAGCCGCCTTGTCCGACAGGACGAAGACCGAGGTGGACATGCCTTTGCGCAGTTTGATGACGGGGTAGATAGACACCGCGCGCACGCCGTCACGGTAGAACGACGACTCGGCCAGTTCGATCTCCGTCTGGCCGACGTTCTCTACCCGGTATTTGAAGACATCCAGGTGCTGACCCGAGTAACGCTTCTCCGGCATCACGAGCAGCGCATCCATGCGCCCCACAGCAACCGGCAGGAGTCCTTCCGAGAACCCGGCCGGCGTCTTGCCGATGACGACATGGCGTAGGATGACGCGCAGTCTGTCCGTGTAGCTGCTGGCTTCGGATTCCCCTGGCTGACTGGATGCCGCTGCAGAAGCCGGGTCTTCATCCATTTGCAGGATGATGGTTTGCGCGGGGATGTTTCTCGGGATCAAGGTGAGCGACACCACGGGATCGTTCACCCCTGCGCCGGTGACGAAGATCCCGACCGGCTTCTCTGATGATTTGGGCGAGATGTACAGACTCTGGCCTTGTACCTGCCATTCCACTTCGGAGTTGTCGATCAACTTCGGGGCCGCGAACGGGGTGGAGATGCGATTCGGGAACCCCGCGCTGACGTAGAGCACTTCGTTGTAGTGGCTGGTCACCCGCACCACGTTGGCCATCATGGGTCGCTTTTCACCAGGCAAGAGGCCCAGGCCGGGCAGCATGGCGGGTTCGGATTTGCCAGGCACGGGTTTGCCAACCTCGGGCTTGAGCCGTTGCTTTCCTGCCTTGGCGGGCGCCTGCTTGGTGACCTTGCAGCCAGGATTCGGCTTGGCCGGCGCACCTGGTGGATTGGAGCAAGCATCCCCTTGCTCATCCGCCTGCGCGAGCCCAGCCGTCAGCATCAACCCAGCCAAGGAGAGTCCGATAGCGATGTGTGACAGGCGAAAACTGACCCTCATTTCTCCCCCTTGGCCTCGGCCGGCTTTTGTTCGTGGGCGGGTGACGCCCGCCACTTCAAGGTGTGCGGCTCCGACCCCTCGTAACTGTCCAGCGCCGTCACCAGCGGCCGCCCATCACGCATCTCAATCTTCAGGTCGTAAACCACCGGCGCCACATCGACACTGGATTTGCCCGCACTCAAGGTATTGAGCTGCCCCACGACAAAGACCCGTGACGTCTCCTTCTCGAAATCGAGCCGCTTGGCCTCGAACCAGGAAGCGCCACCGCTGCTGCGAAATACCGGGTCGTCGGCCACCGCCCGCAATCGTGTGCGCACGGCGGTATAGACCCTGGAATCCAGATGACGCGACAGGATGTCGGTGATGAATTCGACGTTGTAGGGCGTGATATTCCCGGCCAGGGTGGCGATATAGAGGCCGAAGCTCTTCAGATATTCACTGCTGGCCGTGGACATGTCCACGCTGATCTTGGTGTCCAGGTGGGGCGGCACCAGCACCACACGTTCTCGATTGCCGATGGCCAGATACACGGCGCCCATCAACGTCATGGCCAGTGCGACATTCGACAGCATCAACAGATGGGCGAAACGATTCGCCTTCTCCCAGGAACCCATCATCGCGGACAGCTTCATGCGTACAACTCCGGCACCAAGCCATCCTTGTAGACCGCGTTGAGCGGTGTGAGGCCCGCCTTATAGGCGATATGAACGATTGCGCCGTCCAGGTTGTTGCTCTTGAACCGCTTCAACCAGGCGGATACGACGACGATGACAAAGAACATGATCGTCAGGGTTTCCGTCAGCATCCCGACCCCCATGAGCCCGATTGCCAGGGCGAATTCATCCAGTTCCCACCAGAAGAATTGCGGCTGGGAGTCGATGTAGCGCGGGATATCGATTTCCCTCATGGCGAGTCTGGTGTGACCTGAATCCACACCGCAGCCCGGCGGTTCTGGGCGCGGCCGGCTGCGGATTGGTTTTCAACCAAGGGTTCGCGCTTGCCACGGCTGCCGATGGCCATGCGTTCGCGTGCCACGCCATGGTCGACGAACCACGCCGCTGCAGCTCGTGCTCGCTTCAGGCCCAACCGGCAGTTGTAAGCGTCGCTACCCACGCTGTCGGTATGCCCGACGACCACGACGCGGCCGTCGGTTTGCTTGATCTGATCCAGCACGGCTTCGAGGTTGCTGGCCTGCTGAATACGGCTGCTTTCAAACGGAAACGACGCAACCCCCTCCGCGCAGGCCTCATCGATCACTTCGGACATCGGTGCGGGCGGGTTGAGCAGCGCATCCAACTCCGCCAGGGTTGGGCGGGAGGTTTTTTCCACGCTGATCCAGAACGTGCGCCCGGCAGCGATTTGTTGAGAGATTCGCTGAGGGCCGCGAGAAACATCAATGAGCGTTTCCTCGGAAGGCATCACCCGTGCAAAGTCCGATGGCGCCCGATACGCCTGGCGCACAAAGCTTATTGGCCCACCAGAATCGGCCTGTGCTTGCATCACCCCCAGGGCACAGAACATGGAAAGACACCTCAGCAACATTTACAAACATTCCGTTTATATACCGTTGCATCTATTGTTAATGTTTAAACGTGACAATGCAACCAATGTCCTCAAAGCACATTCAAAAATCAGGAAGTTGAGGAAGAACGGGTAGCGATGGACTTGGAAAGCAGGCCGCTGGCCAGGCGGAGAAAAAGGTCGGCATCGCCCTGGGTAGCGTCCAGCGTGACGACATAACGCCCGGCGATAGCAAGCGACGGCGTGGATTGGACGCGGTAGGCAGACAGTTTCTCCACCGCGCGCCCGATTCGATCAACCGGCACCCGCTCCCAGGCCCGCATGAAATCGCTCACGCCGGCCTGCCGGGCTGCGGCTTCCCAGGTGGCTCCGGCTTCCATGCTCATGCGGCCATCCTGCACCAGCGCGTAGGCGCGCTCGGCGAAGGCATCCAGCCGTGAGGGTGCTGCGAGTGCGGCCGCATACCAGGCCCGTGCCGCCATGATCTGTCCACGATCCGACGTCACCACAGGCATGAATTCAAAGCCCACGCCCTTGGGCAGACTGCGTCCCCAGCGCCCGAGCAAGGGATGCAGATCGCGGCAGTGCGGGCAATTGAACTGGAAGAAAGCGATACACCGGCGCGCATCCTCGCTGACCGGCGCCACTTCCGAATAGGGCCCTTCGGCTTGTCTCAGGACTGACGCTGCTGGCGCCGAGAATGCGGATCCCTGCATCAGCAAGGCGCTAGTCCCCAGCAGGAATGCCCGTCGCTGCATGGATGTCCTCCCAATCGCATAAGCCCGCCTCGACCATCATGCCGAACAACGAACCGCCCCCCGAACGCCAATCCTGGATGACTTCCAGACCTGCCTCGCGCGGCATAACCGCCTTATCCATCAGCGTCTCGGCAACGACCTGAGCCGCCGGTGACTGCCCCATGCCGTTCAACAGTTCAGAAGTGGTGCAGTACGCCAGTTCGACCAGCGCTTCGCCCAGCCGCAACACCCTCCCCCGCTGGCGTTGATGAATCACATGCGCAATGGCCTCTGTGACCTCGGCAGTGTTGACGACGCCGAGCCAGACCAGGATGTTGCCCAGACGAGACTCGCCGGCCGCGACCACATCCACGTCCGATGTGATGCGCCGAACTTCGCTGAGCGAGGTATGCCCCTCCAGGGCCAGGCGGGATCCGGCCTGCGCTAACGTCTCGAATTGAGGCTGCAGGGAGGCTGCCGCATAGATGGCCTGCGCCCCGGCATTGTGGGTGACGGCGCGACGTACACCCGCATCCACCACGATGAACTCGATCACCGGGACGTTGCCTTGATACGCCATCGGGTGAGGTGGCGTGGCAAAGCGCGGTGGCTGCTGGAAGCGCATTCCATGCTGGCGCAACCACGCCAACTCCGCCTCGTTGGGTTCCTGGTACGCCGGTGCGCCGGCAATCCTGCGCACCAGGCGTTGTGCGGTGACGCCGCGCAGGGACGCAGCCAGCGTGACCGGATCGACCCCGAGGTCGATCATCCGCGTCACCGCCATCGCTGCGTTGTTCGCATGCAGCGATGCCAGCACGAGGTGGCCTGTGATGGCCGCCTGTACCGCGATCTGGGCGGTCTCCGCATCCCGGATTTCGCCGATCAGGATGATGTCCGGGTCTTGCCGCAATACGGCCCGCAACGCGCCTGCGAAGTCCACATGGCCGTCGATATTGATCTGGCTGATCCCGGCGACCTGGTACTCCACCGGGTTTTCGATGGTGATGATGTTGCGCCCGGGGTCGTTCAATTCGTTGATGATGGCGTAGAGCGTGGTGGTCTTGCCGGAGCCGGTCGGGCCGGTCACCAGAAACAGGCCGTTGGGCTCTTCCACAATTTGATGGATGCTGGCGCGCACGGCCACGGTCATCTCGATGTCGAGCAGACGGCGTGCCGCGTTCGCCTGGTCGAGCAAGCGGCAGACGGTGAGCTGGCCGGAGACATTGGGGGAAATGGCCACGCGCACGTCCAACCGCCGATCCGTGAACCGCAGCCGCATCCTGCCATCCAGGGGACTCTTCCGTTCACCCGCTGGGAGCTGGGCACGCGAACGGATCTTGTCGTCCACTACCCTGGCGGTGTGGCGGGCCAGAATTACTCGATCGACGAGACCGCCGGGTAAACGGTAGCGCACCCTGCACTCGCCCTCCTGCTCTTGGAAATGGATGTCCGACACGCCCTGCCCCGCCGCTTCATGGAACAGATCATTGAGGAGGGTGACGGCCTCTCGGTCATTTGCGGATGTGGAAATGAATAAATCAGGCCCCATGCGCCCGCCCCTGCCCTTTCTCCTGCCCACAGCCCAAAGCATCGCCATAAAACTGTTTCGCGAGGAAGCGCTGCGACTTCAAATCCCATTCCATCCCGGTCGCGATGAAATCCATCCTGTCCTCCGGGCTCGCCCAATGGCGTACCCCCCAGGACAGCGTGTCAAACAAGGCCCGCATGGGAGCAGCGCCACGGCGCACCCGCTCGCAATCAACCGGCGTCACGAAGACCCAGCTCAACCACAACGCCAACAACAACGCGGCAGAACCACCCAACAAATTGCCAATCAACCTCACGATTCCGCTTCCTTGGTCGCCTTATATTGGCGCCAGACCTTGGCAACATAGCCCTTACGCTTCACGTGTGACCTCGCGTTGTAGGCGCCCACCGCCCGCCAGGTGGGGCCATAACGGGCAATGTTCCCGGCCAACACCCAGGCCCCGACGTGAACATTTGTGCAGGGGTCATAAAGGTGGTGATGCTTGATGCCGTAACGGCCCAGCACGGGCAACCAGGAAGAGTTGATCTGCATGAGGCCGATGTCTTCTGTGCCATTGGCGTTACGGTTCAACGCTGAGGGATTGCCGCTGGATTCCACCTGGATGATGGCGTCGATCAGGCGCTCATCGACCCGATACCGCTGCGCGGCCTGGTTGATGCACGCATCCATATCGGCAAGCGCAGACCAAGCCTGTGCAGAGGCTGCCATAACGACCAGCAAGGAGGGCAAACGCCATATAGACATACAATAATAATACCGTTGCATGTGTTTGCATTTCAAGAAAAGAAGTCGCCATGTCCACACATCTCCATGCGGGCCTGCTTCTGGCCCTCCTTGCCCTCCCTTCTCTCGCAGCCCAAAGTGACCCTGCAGGACAAGGGCTATCAGGTTTTACGGGTTTCCTGACGGGGGGCTACCAGGACGCCCGAGCCGATGTCGAATACGGAAAGCTCGTGCGCGGGGATGCTCAAGCGCTGCCGCGACTCATGACGCTGGCCCGCCAGGGCAACCCCCAGGCCCAGAACAGCATCGGCGTCTTCCTGGATCGAGGCCAATACGGGCTGGCCAAGAATCCCGCACTGGCCGCGCGCTACTTCCATGCCGCCTCCAAGACTGAACCCCTCGCCATGTACAACCTCGGACTGCTCTACCTGCTCGGCCGGGGCGTGGAACGAAACGAAAATGCCGCGATGAGGTACATGCGGCAAGCAGTCGCCAAGGAGCGCATCCCCCAGGCCTACGTCCGCATCGGACTCAACCACTATCACCGAAAGGAAATCGCGGAGGCCAGGCGCTGGTTCCGGCAGGCGGCGCAAGATAACGACCCCATCGGCGCCTACTACGTTGGCCGGATGCTGGTAGAAGACAAACAGGATTACAAAGAAGCAATGACTTGGCTCGACAAAGCCGCCGGTCGCCGGAATGCGGATGCCGCGCGCTTGATCGCCTATCTGTATGGAAACGGTCTGGGGATAGACAAGCACCTGGAACTCGCCGCCGGGTGGACGCTGATACACATGGTTCTCACCCAGAAAGGCCAAGCCTTGCATTTGCCAGGCATCACACTCTTCGGCTTGGCGGAAGACCGCATGCAGAAAGCCCGTGCATTCGCCACGATGTGGCTCGGAAGCCATCCTGGAGGGGTGTTACCCGACTATGTGGGCACGCTAGCTTATCTGACACGTTGATCGGAATGCCGAAGTAGAAAGCTGATGCAGAAAGCTGAACACAGAATTCCACATGCAGCATCGGAGAATGACAACTGAAGTCCAAAGCAAGTTCTGACGGCCTTCCGAATGGAGCAGCTGCAGCCAATGGCTAGATTGTTCCTATAATTCGTCATTTATTTTAATTCGACGAGAATATGGAACATACTTGGTCGGCCATGCGCCAAGACACCCACACCCAACGCGTTCTTGATCTGCTTCGCCAGAGGGGGATGCTACGCCCCAGCGACCTTGATGACATCGGGGCTCCCAGGATAGTCCTGACGCGCATGACGGCTAGCGGTCTACTGGAAAAGGCCGGACGTGGCCTTTACCGGCTGCCTGACAGTCACCCCTCTGAACACGAGAGCCTGGCTGCCATAGCAACCAAAGTTCCACAGGCAGTCTTCTGCCTGCTTACGGCGCTGCAGTTCCATGAACTGACCACCCAACTGCCGCGACAAGTATGGATTGCCATGCCGCGTGGCAGTCATACGCCGAAGATCGATTACCCGCCGATTAAGATGGTTCAGTATGCGGGTGACGCCTATTCCGAGGGGATCGATGTCGTTGAGCGGGATCAGGTCAAACTACGGGTCTACGGTGTGGCCAAGACCGTGGCTGACTGCTTCAAGCATCGCAACAAGATCGGACTCGACGTGGCGCTGGAAGCACTGAAAGATACCCGCGCACAGAAAAAGGCCTCGGCCGATGACCTCTGGCACTTCGCCAAGGTTTGCCGGGTTGCCAATGTCATGCGTCCGTATCTCGAGGCGGTGGAATGAACAAGGATCTTGCCGCGTCGGTACGGGCACGCCTGCTGAATGTCGCGAAGGCCCAGGGCGTTGATTTCAACCAGGTGCTGGTGCGCTTCGCCCTGGAGCGAATCCTCTACCGTTTGAGCCAGTCGGCACACGCAGATCATTTTCTGCTCAAGGGGGCGTTGCTGTTCACGCTGTGGTACGACCTACCTCACCGGACTACGCGTGATGCTGATTTACTCGGCTTCGGTCCAAGCGACCTCGAATCAATTGCCCAGACATTCCATGACATCGCCAGCGTCGAGGTTGAGGACGGCATCGTCTTCGATCCGGCAACGGTCAGTGTGGAGGAGATCCGCAAAGATGCAGGATACGCTGGCGCTCGGGTGCTGATCACGGGTGAACTCGCCAAGGCACGCTGCAAGACGCAGATCGACATCGGGTTCGGTGATGCAGTTACGCCGGGCCCGGTTCACGCCGTCTACCCTGTGCTGATTGCAGACCTACCGGCACCTCGGCTGCGGACATACCCCGTCTATACGGTCATCTCGGAGAAGCTTCACGCCATCGCCTTGCTTGGCATGACCAATAGCCGGTTGAAGGATTACCTGGACTTGTGGGTGTTGCTCGACCGTGAAGCGCTCAATGCCCACACGCTGGCGAGAGCCATCGCGGCAACCTTTCTCCGGCGAGGCATGCCCGTCCCTGCCGCATTGCCCGTTGGACTGACGGATGAGTTTGCGACCGACTCATCGCGCCAGGCCATGTGGCATGCTTTCCTGAAGAAGAATGAACTCGCCATCACACCGCTACCCGAGGTGGTGACGAAACTCCGCGCGATTCTGGAGCCCGCACTGGCTCAAGCCGCGACATTCGCAGCCACGGCAGACCTGGTGGAAGTTGATAAGCAGGCTTCCTCATAAACCTCAATGTCCATCATGGCTGCATGTGCCGGAGCCGCAAGGAAGGCCGATCGCGGGTCTTCGGAATCGACTATTTGCTATGCTTGCTCCTCCATGTCAGCCGGTGCCTCCGCCTGGGCCAGCGATCCCTATTAACGGAGCAGCACATATGGCTTCATTGCAGGACCAATTCTTAAAAACCGGCCTAATCAACAACAAAAAAATCAAACAGGCCCACCAAGAAAAGAGCAAGCAGAAGAAGGTCGAGCGCCAGACCGGCACGCAAAGTGTCGATGAAACGCGCCTGGCCGCACTCGAAGCGCAACGCAAGAATGCCGAGCGAGCCCGCGAACTCAATGCCCAACGCGTTGCAGCGGCCACCCAAAAGGCGATCCAAGCGCAAATTGCCCAGATGGTGCAGCAGAATCGCCAGAGCAAGGGCAATGGCGATATCGCCTTCAATTACACCCACTGCAACAAGATCGAACGACTGTATGTGTCGGCTGCGGTCAAGGCGCATTTAGCGGCCGGGCGCCTGGTGATCGTCTGCCTGGGTGGCACCACCGAATTGGTCCCCAGGATCATCGCCGACAAGATCGCCGAACGAGATGCTTCGCTTGTCATTCGGGTGAACAAGACCAGCACCGAGGTCGAAGCGGACGATCCGTATGCCGCCTTCCAGATTCCGGATGACTTGATGTGGTAGCTCGGCTTGCCTACCTAGCGCGGACTGGTCACCCGGCAAGTGGGCCAGATAGCAGTTACTCGCTAGATCGGCCGCACCGTGGAGAACTTCATCGCCATCGCTTACCTGCGCATGTCCAAGCTAAAGCACCTCCCGGCCAATCCCTTCGTTCCAGCCGCACCGCTTTCTGTCCACCAGTTCCATCGCTGTTTATGAAGTCAAGATCCACTCGAAACGGCATAGAGCCAGAAAACGGCGCATATTCAATAACTGTACAGCGCAATCAAAACGCCTATTGCGGCCGGTGAGAGGAGCCCATAAGTGATCGAAGAGCGTGGTAATGCCGCCGTCGTCTGGCAACAGGGGCCAAAGCATAAGTTCTACGAGGATCGCTATAGGCTGCTTTGCAGACCTATCCCTCTTGTCGACGAAGCGGAACGAGGTGAGATATTCGCGGTATGCGATGGCGTAGGGTCGGCACCACGCGGACGGGATGCCGCTCAGGAAGTTTGCGACGTCTTGGTCAAGTTTTATAAAAATGCTGCAGAACTCTCGCCGACCGCAGACACGCTGATTTCACTTCTGGACCAGGCAAATAGTGTGATCCATGCGTGGGGATTCATTGAAGGAACCAATCGCACTCTAGGTGCCTGCGCCGCCACAATCGTCTGGATAACCGACAACCTAATGGCGAATGTCTTTCACGTCGGCGACACGGGTGCCTTGTTGATCAGGGATGGCACTGCACAAGCGCTGACAACCGCACACCATAATGCAGCGGGACATTTGTTGAATTACTTCGGTCTATCCTCGCTACAAATCGAAACCAAGTCAGTACAGCTCGACATAGGCGATCGACTGCTATTGTTAAGCGACGGCATAAGCAAATCCCTCTACAACCAGAGAATTGCCGCCATTGTTGAATCCCACTCACGGCGCTCAGCAAGTCTTCAAGCACTCTTGAGCGCGGCTCGTACAGCAGGATCTGGCGACGATATCACGGCTATCCTGGTTGACATTGAAGAGTCGTGATATGCGTGATGCTACGAACTTCACCCTGTTTGATGAAATTGCTGGACTTGCATCTGCTTCCAATGCAAAGAGGTATCCGACGAAGCCCGCGCTGTCTTTGTGTTGCCACAGCGAGGGCACCTCAGGCGGCGATATTCATTAGCCTTTTCATACCATTGGAAGTCAATGATCGAGAACGTGCCATAACAGTGGCCAACCATCAGCATGCGAATCATCTGACACGCTGATCGGATTTCCGAAGTAGAAGGCGAATACAGAAATCTGAATACAGCTATCCACATCGGAACAGAATAGAAAAAAAGCCGCCCCGAAGGACGGCTGAAACCCCGCATTGCGCGGGGCAGGGAGGTCGGTTAAGCGATCACTGAGATTATCGGATCTGAGTCGTGTCAGCGTATTGACTGGAGCACGCCAAATCGACCAGCAGGCTGCATCAAATCTATACCTTCGCGCGGTGCTGATCCATCCCGGCAAAGGTTCATCTCGAACGGGAAAACCGCATCCGGTTGACCGGGGACAGGCTGGCTCAATGTCGCCTTGAGACGCCGGCAACCCACCTGATGAAACACGCGAACAGTCTCGATCCGAGCGTCCACCGGAGCGGCACTGCTAGTGGTCTTGGCAATCATGCCGGCGACAGCGTCATCGAGCACACCCGAGGCACGCCCATCTGGGGCATCGATCGCGGCCTTCATCAGCGCGCCCAGCGTGTCGGCATAGCCGACCCCTGCCAGCATGGCCATAACCAAGCCGATGAGCAACTTACTTGGACAGGACATCCATGATCCTCGTCATCGCGGCTTCAATCAGCCTGGGCACTACATCGTTGCTCGCTGTCAGGGTCATGCGCTGCTCGCGTCCAGTACCCTTGTCCTTGGCATAGATCAGCATGTCCACCTTGTCATGCTCTCCTCCCTGGTAGTGGGCGGTATTGATGGCCTTGGTCGCACCAGAGGCATCCATCATGAAGCCACTCAGCGCAGCGATTGCCCAGCCAGACCAGAATCCTCCGGTAAGCTTGGCGGACTCGTTGATCACCCCGCCGTCCCGCCAGACGCCGGAGGATCCAGCAATGGCGGGTTGCTGGAAAATCGCACCCCCTTCCAGAAACCGCCCGAGGTCTGATTTACCCTGCCCCTTGATCGTCACATCGCCGCTGACGATGAGCACCACACGTGCCTGTTCTTCCTGTTCAACCAACACATAGCCATTCTTCCGCAACGATTCGCGCACAGTGACGGTCGTCTTGGTGCTGTTGGTGAAATCCGCGTAAACCCCGGCTTGCCTGCGTTCCGGATTAATCTGGATCAATCCCGCAGTCTTGATGATCTGGCCTGAGGCCTGCGTATCAGCGGTCTCGTCAGATCCGAACCAACCGGTATGGGCCATGACTGGGGTGAAAGTCAGGGCCAACGCCATGGTGTACAAGCGTCGCATCATGTGAGTACCTCCTTATTGATTCGCCATGGTCTGTACCCGTGAATTCATTCGATCCGCCAGCGCCTGCACATCCATCGCCTTGGGTTGGATTTCGCGAATGAACTCGGTCAGGTCGATTCTGCTGAAGTCCAGGCTCTCGAACTCCACCAGGGTGAACCCGGAGCACTCCGGCGATTTCGCACTACCCCAGCTCTTGCCAAGTTGTGCTCGCCCTTGCTGCTGGATGATCCGGGCCAGACGGGAATTGAAGCAGCAATAGCCTTCCTTCTTTTCCAGACAAATACCCAGGAATTTCTTTGAGCAATAACTGCCGAGCGCAACACAGAGGTTCTCGTTTTTCTTGATCGCAGTGAGTTGATCTGCTTGGTCGCAACTGATCAATTCCTGGATCACCATGACCGCGATGGCGATGTAGAAGGTTGTCGGATTGAAGAAAAGCTGCACGTTGCCGACGGATCCCAGCGCCGTCGCACCCGCCGGAACCGCCCCGCCAATCTGGGCAGTCACTCCGTAAAAACTCAAGCTGGGATTAAACGAGGGGGACCAGGCATTCGACGACCAGGCATCGACGGCCTTATCCATCAACCAAGGCATGTCGCTGTTGAACATGGCGTCGTACATGTATGGGCTACCGACGCTCGATACGTAATCCCCCGCATTGCTCAACATCTGGCCAGCGAGCGCCTGGTTGCTCATCCCTCCCCCTCCCCCACTGCCGCCCTTGCAGCAGTTCACCAGGCCACCCAGTTTCTTCGTGCATTTCGATCCGGCCCCGGTAAAAAGTCGGAGCGTATCCGGGTCGATATACGTCCCCGCCTCTCTCGCCGACTCCATCGCCGCCACCGCCTTGCCGAAATCGGCATCGGGTTCGAAACCCGTGTCAAAGCACTCGCCGTCAGCACAGAACGAGCGGGGTGAGCAGTCCTCGACCTGCCTGGTCGTGGTGGGAGATGCCTGGCACTGGTAGGTGTTTTCCGAGAGGACACAGGCGCCGTCATCGGCCACTTCAATGCACTGGGCCCCAATCTGCCCGCAACCCCGGTCGCGCAATTCCTGGCAGTCGCTCGTCAGGTCGAGGTCTACGCACAGATAGGTATCCTGGTAACGCCAACAATCCCGAGTCACGCTGAGTCCGGAGATATTGCGGGTTTGCGGCCCCTCTACACACACGGAACCTGTATTCGTGCAGTCCGCGGCATGTGCTGTTACCGGCAGACAAATCAGAAGAAAAGACGCCAGAAAAAGGCAGGCCCGGCTCATTGGGTCCTCGCTTCAATCGCGACACAGCCATCGGACCAGGAGTCGGTTGCGACATAGGTGATGTGCTGACGCTGGAAATTCAGCGTGGTGCTGGTAACAATGGACTCACAATTCACCCAGCCCACGGGGCCGTTGTCAGACCACCCCCCGTTGTCGCAAAGCATCGTGCTACTTGAAGCTGATCCAGCGTAAGTTGGGCAAGACCACCAACCGGCAACCGTGTAGCAGCCATCTTGATAAACGCTGCCACACCCATAGGACTCGGCTACCTGACGTGTTATCTGGCCTGATGGACAGGAGGCAATGCTGGCCAACTGCTTGGCCGATGCCACAACTTCCAGTGTGCAGTCAGTTTGCCCCGATTTGCAGCCGCCTCTGACATAGAGATGGCTGATTGATCCGGCGCCGTAATCACCGTAGATTTCAGACCAATCTGCGCTATAGGCGTTGATGGCTCTATAGGGCAGTAAATTCAGGTTAGGTCTGACCCCAGGTCCGCAACCTGATGCTCCATACGAGCCCTCTCTGACCAATGTCTCTGCTGCTACATACAGCTTGGTTTGGTCAAAGGAATCACACCTCACCTTCAATGCGCCTGGACCGTACCACCAATCCGGACCGCTTGCTTTTGAGCAAGATCCGATCCCTGGCATATAGGTCGCCAGGTCGGTACCCGTCACACAGCTGGAGGATTCGGTAACCTTAATCACCAGGGCCTTCTGGCAGACCACCTCGCCCACAGTCTTGTACTCATTGCACACTTCAGTCGTGACAGTCGCCGGATCGGTCACCATCATCGAGGAGCAAACGCTTTCGGAACCATCCTGCACAGCGCCAACCACCACATTCGGATCAGCCAAGACCTGCTTCCCTGCTTGCAGCGTCGGATCTGTCGCCGGATCAAGATTGAAGCGCAGACGCGTATCCGAATTCTTCGCCAGGAAATTCACCGCCGCGCACTCTGTGTCGTTCTGCCCTTCGCATCCGCTGATCTTTCCGATTCCGGCGCTACCCAGGCCAACACTTCCAGGCGCCAAAGAAGGCACCGGAGAACTGGTGGTGTAGTGCGGCAACTCGGCCGCCTGCTCGGCGCTCACGATGCCCCCGGTTCCATCGACCGTGCCCTGGGCATACGCCTTCGCATCGTTGAACACGTCACTTGGATCATCGGCGTTCGCCTGCAACGACAGGCACAACAGGATTACCACTCGCCGGATATGGCCCACCAAACTCATGGCACCTTCCTGAGCCTGGACAGACGCTCCGCCGCCAACTGACTGATCACCGGCTCGCCACTCACCTTCATGATGCCCAGACCCTGCTCGATGGACACGTCGCCGGCCAGCGACGCGTAGGAACCGGCCTCGGCGCACCCATCTTCCATCACAGAAGCCGTGCGCCCATCCGCCAGCACGATGGCGGGTACCTTGGCGATCTTGAACTGCCTGAAACCCTCCGGATGGATGATCCATTCCGCGCCGATGCCCTGGTTCAGGGCGGCGAGCGTCTTCCAGGTCACCTGCCAGGAGCCCCCCTTCAGGCCGCGCAACACCATCACGGCCCCAGCATCCTTCGCCTGCCTGGCCAATGCCTTGAGGACGTGCTCAGGCATGGAAAGCGAGACGAACACCATGAGATCGGATCCGGACTTTAGCAGCGCCGGCTTGCCGCCGTTGAACTGACGAGCCAGCGCTTCCAGGTCGTCCAGACGTCTGTCTGGTAGGGCCGGCGGCACGCCGATCCTGATCTCGCCCGGATTCGGCCCCTCCCGCCCTGCCTTGTCCAGGGTTTCCGTGACCCCGCCGGAAAGTGCCCGCACGCGCGCCCTGATTTCATCGTCAGACGGCAACGGCTGGGCAGCGCCGGCATGGCTGGCGATCAGGCAACTCATGGTGAAAGCCACACACCGGAGCCATCCCACATCCAGGAGGAGCTTCACAGGCTCGCCCCCTCGCAGCAATTCCGCTTACGGAAGATGAGATAGCTGAAGTCTTCACCGATCTGCGGAATTTCCCGCCCCGCCCCCCACAAGATGGTTGAACGCCCGAAGGGCTGGCAGCAGCGCCCGGCAATCTTCCTGGTCTGGGGAACCGGATACAGCATCGAATACTTGTACTGGGTCTTGTCCATCAGGATTTGCGGGTAGTAACCACATAGGCCATCGCTGCCGTAGGCCGACCAGTTGGTGAGCATCCGGTGCAGCCGCGCGGACACCCGCTGCACCATCAGCGAGGAACCCTGCACGCCGCCGATCCAGGTCTGAATGCTTCCGCCCAGTGGATAGAGCGAGCCATTGCACCCCGCGCACCAGAACATCTCCGAGCGGCCAAACCCGACAGTCGAAGAAACACAATCTGCGGAACACGCCCCCTGCGCCACCACGCCGCCAAAGATGAAGGCATCCGGGTTCAGGATGCCCTCCAGCTCATCGTCGCCGTAAGACGGGTCGATCTCCGACATGTAGGCGATGTCGAAGCCCTGGCGCTCCGTGCAATGTGAGTCCACCAGGACGCCCAGGAGCGTCATCAGCGGGTTCACATACCAATGCACATGCCGGAAAGCTCCCCGTGTCGTGCGGATGCCGGAACTGTGGTTGTCGATCTGGCCGAACTGCATGGAATTCACCCCGGCGTCGATCTTCACGCCGCCCAGGCCAACGAAGCAGTAAGGCGTCTTGGTCACATCAGCCATGCGCGCCGCTTCCCAGAACGAAATCGTCGTGCCGATGGTCGGCGGATTGCCGCAGACGCAAAGCTTTGTGTCCGGGTTGGCCGTGTCTTCCTGGCTTTGCGAGATCAGCGCCACGTTGCCGAAGACCTTGATCGGAAATGCGCACGACCAACACACATCGGTCACGTAGTTCGGAAACCTGCCGTAGCAAGTGGGATCGGCATACGCCTTCGAAACAGGGATCATCCAGGCAACCACAAAACCGACCCACAAGGCCAAGCTGTATGCCAACCGCCTCCCGGCGCGTTCAGAGTGCCAGTTCTTCAATTGCCAACACCTTCCCTTGTTGTCTGACAACAGCAGGCACCTGCCGAATACCGAACCGGCCAGTGATGAATCCCGCCTGGTCGTAGAACACCTGCCGCTTCCATGCGCGGGTCAGGTTTAGCCAACTGCCGCCGACCAGGATGACCTTCGTCCTCGGTTCCCGGCCCACGAACGCGCTGGCATAGCGCACCTGACGCTTGTCGCGTGAGTCGATGAACAACAACGGCTTGGTCAACGAGGTAAATGCCAGCGGGTTGACGACCATTCCGGCCGGGGCGATGACGTTGCCCAGGTGATCCTTGACAGTCTCCTGAATCCTGATCGACGGATCGAACGTCCATTTCCGGGACTTCCTTGCCGTGGCAATGCCTGGAACCGGCTGCGGGTTCTCGATGGTGGCCAGCGCCCGGCGCTTGGCGGCCTCTTCAAGCTGTTTCAGCTTGCCGGCCTTTTCCATCGACTTGAGCTTGGCCATCAACGCATCGAGCATGTCCGGCTCGGCGATCTCCCAGGTATTGCCGACCACGCCCAGGTGTCCGGCGCTCGCCGGCATGGCGAGGCAGCCCAAGACGAGGATCAGCGCCCAGCGTCGAGCCATGCGGAAATCCTGTCAGCGGAAGCGGCACCGGTCAGCAAACGACCATCTCTGGCGATCAAGGTCGGCGTGCCGTTGATCCCCAGGCGTTCCGCCAGCGCGACGTTGGCGGCGATGGGGTTCCCGCAGTCACCCTTCCCCACCAATTTCCCTCCAGCCAAGACATCACGCCAGGCCTGCGCGCGATCCTTCGCACACCAGATCACGGTGGACTTGGCCACAGCGTTCGGATGCAACGACTGGATAGGGAACGGGAAAAGGTAAATGGTCGCGTTATCCAGCTTGGCCAGTTCCGCTTCGACCTTCTTGCAATAGGGGCAGTCCGGGTCAGAGAACACCGCCAGAACACGCTCGCCTTTGCCGCTTATGAACTGGATGCTGTTTTCCAGGGGCAAAGCCGACCAATCGACCTTGGCCAGCGACGCCTTCCGCTCGGCGGTGAGGTCACGCTGGCTTTGCATGTCGTAGAGATGGCCGAAGATGAAATAGCGCCCTTCGGCATCGCTGAACGCCACAGTGCGCCCCATGACCACCTCGTAGACGCCAGGCAGCGGCGACGGCAGCACCTGGTCGATGCGTGTGGCCGGGTAACGCTGCGTGAGTCTTTCCGCGATGGTTTTGGCGGGATCGACTGGTGCATCGCCCGCATGACAGGAGGCCGCCAACAGGGCAGCTAGGAGTATCGACAATCCGCGCGTGGCAATCCTCATAGCGAGATGCCGCCAGAAAACGGGGAGCTATCCACATCCGCGCCGGCATAGCCGACGGCCATGAGCTGTTGGTACGAATTCATGCAATACCTTCATCGTTAAATGACGGCGAGTATCATATATACCGTTGCGCGTATTGACAATTTATTTATCACACAACGACTTCACTACTCCTCCTTGAAACCTGTGCTCGGCATCCGTCGGGCCTTCATCAACGCGCCGTGGGGCGCACATCAAGGAGAAGCACCATGAGCATGGAACTGTGGAATGCAATCGCTGTAACCAACCCAAACTTCGTCAAGAGCTTCACCCGTGGCGGGGGTTTCTCGGGCACGGCCATCAATGCGACCTACCTGGCGCAGAAAGCCACCGAGACCTTCGGTCCTTGCGGCATCGGCTGGGGCATCGACATCCTGGAAGAGAGTTACCAGGATGGCGCGCCCTTGATCCATGACGGCGCCGTGATCGGCAATGAAGTGATCCACGTACTGCGCGCCAAGCTCTGGTATGTCCACCAGGGCAAGCGCGGCGAGGTGATCCACTTCGGCCAGACCATGTTTGTCGGCCATGACAATAATGGCTTCTTCACAGATGAAGAAGCGCCAAAGAAGTCGATGACGGATGCAATGAGCAAATGCCTCTCGCTAATCGGTTTCAGCGCCGACGTCCACCTGGGGTTGTATGACGACAACAAGTACGTCGCCGATCTTCGAAAGGAATTCGGCACGGACAAGAACGTCAAGTCGGGGAGCAAACCGGAAGGCAAACGCGAGGAGGCTGGCAAGACGGGTGGCAACACCCTCTCGCCCAGCCAGGCCAAGGAAGTGAGTGACCTGCTCGCGGCCTCCAAGCGCACGCCCGAAAGCCTTATTGCCTGGCTCAAGTCCAAGGCCAAGACGGTCGAGGAACTGACCCTGCCCGAGTACGAGCGCGCAATCAGCGTACTCAAACAACGGGAGGCCGCATGATGAACCGCGTCCGAGTCACCCTGCGTGGCATCACCGTCAGGAAAGGCAAGAATCTGCGCGTGATCCTAGATCACGCACGGGGTCTTGCGACCCTCGGGCCGACCAAGCTGACCCAGAGGGGCTACCTGCTCAACGTGCAGTTCCCGGATGGCGCCAAGTCCGTGGTCAGATTTGCTGACCATGCCGTACTCGCAACCTGGATCCAGGCTCGGATCCAGCACGGCAAAGGCAAATTCGCGACGCTGTGATGGTGTACCCGCCCCCGCCAGGTCTCTGACCGGCGGGGGTTTTTATCGCCCAATGATCTCGCTACTCCCCTTGAACCTAACCGCGTCCATAAGGACGCATTTTTCAAGGAGAAGCATCATGGAAGTCCTTCAGTACCAGGTCATCGAAGCCGACAACGGCTTCTGCATCGCAGCTTTCGATGAATCCATCGGCGGCTTCAGCCGCCTGTCGAAGGAGGCATACTCGCAGTTTGAGGAAGCCTGCGCCGCGTTGTTCACGGGCACATGGACGTTGGCGTGAAGAGAATATCCGCTGATGACGACCATCAACTGGGCACCCTATGGCTATGCCGAATATGAGATGAGCTAGCGGGTCAGGCCGAAGCACCTTTCTGACCCGAAGCGCATCGAACACTTCCCTCGACGTGACAGGCACTGCAACGACACAGGCCAGTTCATGCGGCTTGTTCAGGCCAACAACCGGATGGCCTACAGGCTATTCGACGCCACGATCCCGATGTAACTCCCCTACCCCCGCGCATCTCTGGTGCCGGGGTTTTCTCATGTCAGCCTCTGGAAACGCGGAAAGAGATAGTCACCCCTTAACGAGGCTTTCGACAGCTTGGCCAAATTTCATAGTCTCGGAGGGTAGCTTACGTGGGGGCCGGCGGGCACCTCGCGACCCGTAACGGTCAATTACTTGACGCTGGCCGACCAGCCCTCCTTCGTTCAATGACCGATCATTACGGCTGGCGCATGGTCGGTCCACCGACTCCACATTCCGGTCTAGTTCTAGCCCGGCCCGTCCTTCCGCTTCTTGTAGGTGTGTACAAACCGGCCGAATGCCTTGTCCTTCTTGCGCCGATCAATGTAGGACAGGTCGTGGAATTCGGATTCGTTGCGCAGCTTCAGGTAGTTTTGCAGATGATCTTCGCTCAGCTCGTGCCGCTCGATGGCTGCACGAACCTCGCAACCCGGTTCGCTGTCATGACGGCAGTCGGGATAGCGACAGCCCCGTGCAAGCGCGCTGATGTGGGCGAAAGTTGCCTCGATGCCTTCGTCAGCGCCAAGCATTCCCAGTTCGCGCATGCCTGGCATGTCGATCAACAGCCCGCCATGTTCAAGCACGATCAACTGGCGCCGCGTGGTGGTGTGACGCCCCTCACCCGTATGGCTGACCGCGCGGGTTTCGAGCGCGTCCTCGCCAAGCAGACGGTTGATGAGCGTCGTCTTGCCAACGCCCGACGAACCGAGCAGACAATAGGTCTTGCCGGAAGCCATGAGCTCGCGAACCTGATCGACACCCGCGCCCGTCACGTTGCTGACGCAGACGATCTTCGCCTCCACCCCCATGAGTCGGATCCGGCCGATCAACTGTTCCAGTTCTTCCGGGGCGACCAGATCTGTTTTCGTCAGAAGCACCACGGGCTCGATATGGCCGTCCCTGGCCATCACGAGGTAGCGCTCCAGCCGTCGGACATTGAAATCGAAGTGGCAGGACTGCACGATGAACGCCACGTCGATGTTTGCCGCAATCATCTGGAACTCGACGTCGCGGCCGGCGGCTTTGCGCCGGAGGAAAGATCGGCGTGGTAGCAGGTGGTGAATGCTGGCCTGCGTGCCGGCATCGCGGTAGTGCACGCACACCCAATCACCCACGCATGGAAGTTCGGCGGAGGACTCGGCGAGGTGAAGGAATTTGCCGGTCAACTCGGTTGGCACCTCGCCGTCCTCGCCCCGGATCAGGTACCGCCCTCGGTCAACCGCAGTGACCCTGGCTACGGACAAATCGGACCCACACAGTTCGCTGGCTTTGTCCGCCAACCAGCGATCCAGACCTAGTTCACTGAATTTCATCGTAAAAGTCTGGCAGGTACTGATGGGCCTGCCAAGCGGGCATGTTAAGGCAGGCTGATCGCCCCACGAATGACCGGTCGTGGCCGTTATGGAAAGATTTTCATAACGGCCATTATGGAAAGATCCCGATTATGAGAAGTTCGACGGTGGCTGGTGCATGGACCTCCTTGTATGCAGGCGGTCTGCGGCGCTCAAGCACTTCTCATAATCACAGCCCCTTC
>JBGSTQ010000124.1:0-8757 GCA_041736375.1 Thiobacillaceae bacterium | reverse complement strand
GCGCGGCGCTGCAAGCCGCCTTTGACGTCGTCGGATTCAAGCGTGTGGTGCGGGTAGAGGTTGTGCGACTTGGCGCCAGTGGCGTGCACGCCCGCGCCTTTGAGCTGCTTGACGATCAGGCAGGCGCGGCGGCCATTCAGCGCGCTTTTCGCGGCGTCGTTGGCCGCCTTCAGGATGGCGCCGGTGAAGGCCATGCGCGCGGCGAAGCCAAAGGTCGTCGAGTCCGCGTATACCGGTGAATCGGGTGTGTCGGCGAAGTCGCGCGCGTCGATCAGGTGTACGTCATCAAATCCATGCGCGCGCCAGTACGTCGCCATGCGGCCGTTGTCCCACAGCGACACCATGCTGTGGTGCTCCTGCGAATAGCCGTTCCACACCAGCACCGGCAGGTAGTTGGTGATGTCCGGATAGGCGGTGGCGAAATGCTGGAATGCGCTCATGATGTAGGGCTCACCGAGCCCGCCGTCGCCGATGGTGACCGGGAACAGCTTGTCGCGGTTCAGGTAGGCACCGGCCATCGCGAAGTGCTGGCCCTGGCCGAGCGGGCCGGCGGGGGCGAGCAGACCGGGAATCGCGCCCGACAGATGACCCAGAAGGCCGTGGCGCTCGCGGAAGCGCGACCGCATGTCAGCAACGGTATGGATGCCCATGTCTTGCAGCGAGGTGTCGAGGAACATCGCCGAATAGAAGCCGGGCGCGTGGTGGCCGACCTCGGTCACCATGTTGCGGTGGCCCAGCAGGTGCAGGGCGGCGACCGCGTCGGCACTGGAAGCGAAGCCGCCGGGATGGCCGGAAGACTTGCTGCCGGTCACCTGGAGGGTCAGATAGCGCAGCGCATCGGCGGCCAGCAGGGTCTGGTAAATCGCGGCCTCGCTGGAGGCGTCCGGCAGAGCGGGCCGGTCCGGCCCCAGCAGCGGCGATGCGCCCAGGCGGCCGATTTCCGGAAAGCTGTCGGCAAAATACTGGATGCCTTCGCAAAAAGCGGGGAAGGACTCGGGGGTGGACTGCATCTGTGCGCTCATGGTCATTCCTTTCACGATATGAAAATGTTTCACAGCATGTGAAACCATGATCGTATTGAAGCAGGTAAAGCGACAAATTTCACATTGCGTGATAAATTTTCACTTTATGAAAAATGTCAACTCGTCCATCCAGGTTCTCGACCGTGCCATGGCGCTGGTCGGCATTCTTGCGCGCGCACCCGGCCCGATCAGCCTCACCCGCCTGGCCAATGAGGCGGGCCTGCACACCGCCAGCGCGCACCGCATCCTCGGCGCGCTGATGGCGCATGGCCTAGTCGAAAAAACCGGCGCCGGAGAATACGACCTCGGCGTGCGCTGGCTGGAAGTGGGCAATCGCCTGCGCGCGCGTCTCAATATACGACAGGTGGCGATGCCGTTCATGCAGCAGTTGGCCGAACTGACCGGGGAGACCGTCAACCTGATCGTGCGGCGCGGTGACGAAGCGGTCTACGTCGAGCGCGTGACCGGCGGGCAGACAATGATCCAGGTGGTGCAGGTGGTGGGCGCGCACGCGCCGCTGCACGTCACCGCCGTCGGCAAGATTTTTCTCGCCGAGGACAGCGTTAGCGGGGTGATGGGCTACGCTGAGCGAACCGGACTCCCGGCCTACACAGCCAATACCCTGATCTCGACGGAAGCACTGCGTGCTGAACTGGACGTCATTCGCCGTGAGCAGCTGGCCCACGACCGAGAAGAAGCCGAGCTGGGGGTGGCATGCATCGGTGCGCCGGTCCGCGACGCCGAGGGTAAGCTCGTCGCCGGCCTGTCGATATCGGCGCCAGCCGACCGCCACAAGCCGGGCTGGGCCGAGGCCCTCAAAAAGGCCGCCGCGCAGATCGGCGCCGCGCTGGGGTACCAAACCGATGCCTGAATTCGGCGTAAACAAATCGATCAGGTCTTGCCGTGCCCGGGCTTTCTTGGCAAGGTGGCGGCCATGACCTCCCTCCCTGCCGTGACCCGCTACCAGATCGCCGCCTGGATTTTGATGGCCGCCGGTCTGCTGGTTGCCCTCTACCTGAGATTGCTGCCGGCCCTGCTGGCCGGTCTACTGGTGGTGCAACTGGTGCACCTGCTGGCGCCGCGTTTTGTCATCGGCAAGCTGAGTCACACCTGGTCAAAGGTGCTGGTGGTGTCCCTGATTACCCTCGTCGTGCTGGGACTACTGGGCGGCCTGACCACGGGCGCCATCCTGTATTTGCGGACCGAAGGAGGCCTCACCGGTCTGCTCACCAAGATGGCTGAAGTGATCGAAAACTCGCGCGAACTGCTGCCGCCGTGGGCCGGGGAATGGCTGCCGCAAGGCGACGAGTCGGTGATCCGCGCGGGTCTGGTGGAATGGCTGCGAGTTCATGCGCAGGAGCTGCGCAAGCTCGGTGGCGATGCCGGCCGGGTGCTGCTGCTGATTCTGATCGGCTTCATCATCGGCAGCTTCATCGCTTTGCGTGAAGCCAGGCCTCATCAGACCCTGGCCCCGCTGGCGCAAGCCTTTTGCGAACGCGTCCACCGGCTCGGGGAAGCGTTCCGCAGGGTGGTCTTTGCCCAGGTGCGGATCTCGGCCCTCAATGCCTTCCTGACCTGGGTCTATCTCGGCGTCATCCTGCCCGCGTCCGGGGTCGAGCTGCCCTTCGTCAAGACCATGGTGCTGGTCACCTTTGTCATCGGCCTGCTGCCGGTGCTGGGCAACCTGATCTCCAACACCATCATCGTGATCATCTCGCTGTCGCATTCACTCTACGTCGCAGCGGGCTCGCTGGCCTTCCTCGTCATCATCCACAAGCTCGAATATTTCGTGAATGCCCGTATCATTGGCGGCCAGATCAAGGCGCGCGCATGGGAACTCCTCATCGTCATGCTGGGGATGGAAGCCGCTTTCGGCGTTCCGGGCGTGATCGCCGCGCCGATCTATTACGCCTACATCAAGAAAGAACTGTCCGATAGGGAATTGATTTAATGGCAAGCGACAACGAATCTTTGGTACTTACCGCCAGCGGCGAGGACAAGATCGGCCTGGTGGAAGGTTTTACCCGCCGCATCAGCGAAGCCGGCTGCAATATCGAGGAATCACGCATGGCCGCGCTGGGCGGGCGCTTTGCGCTGCTGATGCGGGTGTCCGGCAACTGGGATGCACTCGCCAAGCTGGAGGCGCGGCTGCCGGCCGTCGGCGAGGAACTTGGCCTCGCCATCATCCAGCAGCGCACCCGCCGCACCCGTCCGGACAAGCCGCTGATCCCCTACACCGTCGAAGTCGCCGCACTCGACCAGCCCGGCATCGTCAACAGCCTCGCCAACTTCTTCGCCCGCCTGCACATCAACATCGAGACGCTCGACACCGAGACCTACCCCGCGCCGCATACCGGCGCACCGATGTTCGCCGTGCGCATGACCCTGGGCATCCCCGCCGACGCGCACATCGCCACCCTGCGCGGCAACTTCCTCGACTATTGCGACGACCAGAACCTCGACGCCACCTTCGAGCCGGCGCGACTCTAGTCACCGGAGGTGCCAACAAAACCCCCGCCCGGCCAATCGGCCGGGCGGGGTTTGTTTTTGTCAAAGCGAATTATCAGGGCTGGATGTACTGGTAACCCTGCGCCTGGAAGTCGGCGAGGGAGGTCAGGCCCGCGGTGGTGTATTCCATGCCATCGATCATCTGGTCGGTAGCCGAGATACCGGTGGTCTGGTAGTTCGGCAGAGTACGGTTGCCGATGTACGCACGCGTGGTGTTCTGGCAGAAATAGAACTTCACGCCACGCGCCATCAGGTCCTTGATCTTCTGCTCGAAAGGATTGCGGTTGGTGACCAAGGCGGGTGGGGTTGAAGCGACGGGTGGCGTTGCATTCGGGTCGCCTGCCGTTCCGCCGTTGTAGGAGCTGTTCTTCAGCGCCATCATGCCGCCGGGGCTGTGCAGGATGGCCACGATCTCGTAGTCCCGGCCCGCTTTCATGCCGTGGGTGATCTCGTAATCGTCGATGATGTTACTGAGGTTGCCCAGGGCGTAGGGGGTGTTGGCGCAGTTTGCCTGGTTGGTGCAGAACTGGTTGATCTGCACCACCATCTTGACCTGGTGCCGCTTCTTGATGCACTTGGTCAACTCCTCCGTCCCGGGACCGAACTCATCGTCCAGGCTGAGTCCCTTGACGAGACCCACCGGGCATTCGTTGTTGCCGCCCTTTTTCTTTGCCCCGGCGAAGTCGGCCGAAACGGGCATGGTGACTAGCCCAAGCATCAGGCCACCGAGTGCGATGTCCACTAATTTCATCTTGATTCCTCCTTTTATTTGTTAACGTCTTATGCAAGTTCCGATAGGGAACCGTTGAATACTTGACGCTGGGCGCTGAAAGATCAAAGGATTATTTGTACTATCGATGGGGGTATAAGTGTTGCTTATTGGTCCTTCCGGTCCTAGTGAGGCATACGTGCTGAGTGTCGGGTCGCGCCGGAAGCCTGGCTTGGTCACCACGGGGAACTGACCGCTCAAAATCGGCTCATTGCTCCGTCAACCCATTTGAGAGAATTCCGCCATGACCAGTCTGCTCATCATTGCCCACGGAAGCCGCCGTGCGGCGTCCAACGACGAAGTCCGCCAGCTTGCCAGCCAGGTACGGGCGCAATCCGGCCATGCCTACGATCACATCGAAGCGGCGTTTCTGGAACTGGCCGAACCGAGCATTGCGGAGGGACTGGCTGTGCTGGCGGAGCGCGGCGCGACGGACATCGTGGCGTTTCCCTACTTCCTCGCGGCGGGAACGCATGTGGCGCAGGACATTCCCGAGGCCATCAGCGAATTTTCCGCGACGCATCCCGGAGTGAAGGTGCGGCTGACACCCCACCTCGGTGCATCGGAGGCTTTGGCCGGCGCAATTCTGAGCGTGGCGAAATAGGAGGGGAAAGCCGACCGCAGCTCGGTGAGTGCCCGCGGCATGCCATCAGCCCGGGTGATCGCGGCGAGAGCGACAGGACGTGGATAGCCCGCGCAGTCAGATCCTTGCGGAGGCTTCTGCTGAGTGTTTGAATGCGAAACCCGTCCTGGGCCTAGGGAACGTCGCTGGCGGTCAGCTCGATGTAATACATCGGCATGACGTCCTCGCCTGGCTTGCGCACCGGCTGGCTGCGCACCAGTGCCGCTTCCACCCTGGCTGCCTGCAGCATCATGCGGTCGATGACCGCCGGATAAAGCCGGCAATGGCGGTCGAGCATGTCGGCCTGCTGGCAGGCAAGGGCCTCGAGCGCGCTGCGGGTGGCGGTGTCGAGATGGCCCAGCAGCAGCATCCAGGGGGACTGCCAGGCGTGGTAGTCGTGAACCAGGCGGGCATGCGCGCGATCCATCGAGGCGGTGGAAATGAACAGGGGCGGAAAGCACTCGGCGTCGAGCACGCGGCCCTGCAAGGCGTTGTTGCCCTTGACCAGATGCAATCCCAGCCCGGCGCCATCGTCGGATCGCCTGAACCACTGCACGCCGGTTCCGGCGAGCGCGTTGACGTAACGTGTCAGATAGACCCCGGCCGGTTCGTTCATTTCGGGCACGGCATCGCTCTGGAAACGCTCCTGTGCGGCGATCCCGGCGCGCCAGTCGAGCGGCGGCCGGGTGTCGGTCTCGCTGTCGTTGCGCACGCTGTGGAGCAGGGCCAGGGGCCGATCGTTGCGATCGAGCAGCCAGAGTTCGAACTGGTCGCGAAAGCGGAATGGCACCTCGCGGTGGACCCGGAGCAGATGTTCGTAGACCACCGCGCCCATTTCTTCCAGCCGCCGGAAATCTTCCGAGGGATAAAGCGGTCCCCGTTTCAGGCCTCGTTCAGCCGACCAGTGGCCGTAGCGGATATCGGATATCTGTGCACGCTTGCCGGCCCTTCCCAGCCCGTCCAGGAGCGCATCGTTGGCCACGTAGATGTCCCACTCGACGCCGTCGGTGGTCACCGCTTCTGCAGACTGGTAGCGGATGGTGTGCACCACCCCGCGAAACGGGTTGAGCAGGCGCTGGGCATAGCATTCAATCGTCATGGTCAAACTCTAAAACAGCTCCGTTCCAATATAAAGACCTGTACGGACATACTGCTAAAATCTGAACAATTTCACGTCAAAGAGGTTCCCCATGTTCGCTTTCACCGTCGAAGTCCCCCTGCCGATCGACCAGGCCATCGAAAAATTCACCCAGGCGCTGGCCGCCGAAAAAATGGGAATCGTCTCCGACATCAATGTCCAGGGCATCATGAAGGCCAAGCTCGACCATGACATGCCCGCCTATCGCATCCTCGGTGCCTGCGCCCCGGGCCTCGCCCGCCGCGTCATCGAGTCCGACCGCGATGCCGGATCGATGCTGCCCTGTGGCGTCGCCGTCATGGCGGTCAACGACCGCACCACCCGCTTCGCTTTCCAGGATCCCATCTTCATGGCCGGCCTGACCGACAACCCGGTGATGAAGGACGTGGCCCAGGAAGCCAAGAGCATGCTCGAGCGGGTGCGCGACCGCATGGCGCAGTAAGCCGGCACCGTCCGTACCTCATTTTTCCACCACCGAAAGGAAACGCAGATGAAGCACACCACCCTTGTCCTCGCCGCCCTGCCTGTCATGCTTCTGGCCGGTTGCGCCAGCGGCCCCACTGCCGAGGAGCAGGCCGCGATGGCTGCCGAAGCTCGCAAGACCGCCGGCTCGCTGATCCAGCAGCTTGGCGGCGAACTCAAACAGGCGATCGGCGCGCAAGGCCCGGAGGGCGCCATCAGCGTGTGCAAGGAAAAGGCTCCGGCGATTGCCGCCTCGCTGTCGAAATCCTCCGGATTCGACGTCAAGCGGGTCAGTCCGAAAAACCGCAACCCGGCCGGCGTTCCCGACGCCTGGGAAGCCGAAGCCCAGGCCGGTCTGGAAAAGCGCCTGGCAGCCGGCGAAAAGCCCGAGACCCTGGATACCTGGCAGGTGGTCGATAGCCCCAAGGGCAAGCAGTTCCGCTACGCCAAGGCCCTGCCGGTGCAGCCCGTCTGCCTGACCTGCCACGGCGAGGCCATTCCTGACGGCGTCAAGGCCCGTCTCGCTGCCGAGTACCCCAACGACAAAGCCACCGGCTACCAGGCCGGCATGGTGCGTGGCATCATCTCCATCAAGCGCGCGCTCTAATCCCAGCGGCCTCCCCGATGGGGAAGGCCGGGCCACCGCAAGGGCACGGCCTGTCAACGAGGTTCATGGTCACCCGGCTCGGGTGGCCGCATTGAACCTTCATCTTTTCTGGCTACTCTTATAGGCAGTAGGGTTTTTCTGCGCGCGAGCATACGTGCATAGCGCGATTTCATTGTCCATATCCATCGGGGATTTCCCATGAGCACATTGCCCAAAGGTGTTGCCGCCTTCCTGTTCGCCATGCTGGTGTCGCTTTCCAGCATTGCCGCCTTTGCCCAGGAAGTCACGCCGCTGCGGCTGGGTTACGTCGAAGGAGAAGTGTCCTTCTGGCGCTTCGGGGCGGAAGACTGGGCCGAAGCGCGGCCCAATATTCCGCTTGCCGCGGGCGACGAGCTTTATGTCGGCCGCCGAGGCAGCATCGAGCTGCAGGTGGGCAACCGCGCCTTCGTCCGCGCCGATGACGAGACCCAGCTCAGCCTGCTCACCCAGACCGGCGATTTTCTCCAGTTCAGGGTCACCACCGGTCGCGTGTCCTTCGACCTCCGCACCCTGCCCGCCGGCCTGACCGTCGAGGTGAGCACCCCCAACGCGGTGTTCACCATCGAGCGCAGCGGCTATTACCGGGTGGACGTCGATGGCGACGTGCATTTCATCACCCGGCGCGGCGGTCGCGCGGTGATGGTCCCGGCTGGCGGGCAGCCGATGAACATTTATCCTTCCGAGGAAATCGTGGTACGCGGCAACGAAGTCGCCCGGGCGGAAACCTACGTCGCGCCGGAGCCCGACCGCTGGGATCGCTGGAACTACGAGCGCACCGACAGCATGCTCGACTCCTTCAGCGAGCGCTACCTGCCGCCCGGCGTCGCGGGCGCCTACGATCTCGATCACTATGGCCGCTGGCGTGTGGTCGCCGACTACGGTCCGGTGTGGGTGCCGGATGTGGTGTCGCCGGGATGGGTACCCTACAGCAGCGGTCGCTGGATCTGGGATCCCTACTATGAGTGGACCTGGATCGACGATGCGCCGTGGGGTTGGGCACCGTTCCACTACGGTCGTTGGGTCTATCTCGGCGGCTACTGGGCCTGGGTGCCGGGACCGGTAATCAGTGTCGCCTGGTATGCGCCGGCGCTGGTGGCGTTTTACGACATCGGTTCCAGTCTTTCGGTGAGCATCGGCTTCGGCACGCCGGGGCTGGCCTGGGTGTCGCTTGGCTGGGGCGAGCCGCTCGTTCCCTGGTGGGGCAGGTCGGGTTTTGTCGGCCGGCCTTGGTGGGGCGGCTGGGGGGGGCCGCGGGTGATCAACAATGTGGTCGTCAGGCCGACCACGATCATCAACATCACCAATATCACCTACGTCAACAGCCGCGTGAACAACGCGGTCGTGGGCGCTCACCGCGAGCGCTTCGCCAAGGGTTCATGGCGTGACGCGCCGCTGCGCCTGACGCACACGACGCAAACCCGGCTGCAGCCGGTGCGAGGCGCCCTGCCGGTCAAGCCCGAACCGGCCAGCCTGATCGCAGGATCCCCGCGCAGCGTGCGCCCGCCCGAAGCGATGCTGAAGCGGCCGGTGGTGGTGAAGCATGCGCCCAGCGAACCGAAACTGCCCTGGGTCGGTGCGACCGCACCGCGG
>JBGSTQ010000113.1:0-2394 GCA_041736375.1 Thiobacillaceae bacterium | reverse complement strand
CTGCTGCAGGCCGATCAGCTGCTCCCGGCTCAGCGCCTCGCGCTCGGCGTTCTGGCCACCCACCAGCGGTCCGCCGCCTAGCAGCCGCTCGGCGAGTTGGGCAACCGACAGGGCATAGTTGACCGAGCGGTTCCATTGCATCACCACCGCGAAATTGTTGAACACCAGGAATACCGGTCCCTGCCAGCCTTGCGGCAGCACCAGCGCGCTGCGCAGGGACGGAGCTAGCGACAGGTCCGCCCTCGCCGGTTTCACTCCCAGCGCCATCCATTCGTTCACCTGCCGGATGTTGTTCATCCCGGCGCGGCGCAGATCGAAACCTTCGGGCAGCTGAACCTCCACCGCAATGGGCTCACCGGCGTGCCAGCCGGCACGCTTCAGATAGTTGGCCGCCGAGTACATGGCGTCGGGCAGCGATGTCCACAGGTCGATGCGTCCGTCGCCGTCGCCATCGATGGCATGGGCGCGGAAGGTCGACGGCATGAACTGCATCTGCCCCATCGCCCCGGCCCAGGAGCCGTTCATGTCGATAGCGTCGATATGGCCGTCATCGATGATGCGCAGGGCATCGAGCAACTCCTTGCGGAAAAAGGCGCTGCGGCGGCCGTCGAACGCCAGCGTGGCGAGGCTGGCGGGTATGTTGAAGCTGCCGAGATGGCTGCCGTAGTTGGTCTCCAGACTCCAGAACGCGACCAGCACGGATTTCGGGATCCCATAGGCCTGCTCCACGGCATCCAGCAGCGCGGCCTGTTCGAGCAGCAACGCCTGGCCGCGCGCGATCTGTTGCGGCGTGGTGCGGCGCTCCAGATAGGTCAGAAAGGTCTGCAGGAATTCGGGCTGCCGGCGGTCGAGCTCGATCACCCGCTCGACCGGCGTCACTCCGGTCAGCGCCGCATCCAGTGTGTCGTCTGAAATGCCCTGCGCGGCGGCGTCCTGACGAAAGGCAGCGAGCCAGGAATTGAAATCGCCCTGTGCGTGGACGGCAGGCGATGCCAACGCAGCCAACAGCACAAATGCCCGGACGGCTTTCGCCCGCGAGCACGAGGGAGTGCGAACGCCAGGCCCAACTCGCTCAAGCATTTTTCTGCAGCCAGTATTCGAGCAGTGCCAGCTGCCACAGCTTGCTGCTGTGGATGCGGGTATGGTGCTGTACCGGCGCATCGAGCAGCTTGTTGACGTAGGCGCGATGGTAGAGGCCGCGGTCGATGCAGGCCCGTGAATTGAGGATGTCGCTCATGAAATCGAGAAATTCGCCGCGCACGTATTTCAGCGCGGGCATCGGAAAATAGCCCTTTTTGCGGTCGATCACCGCATCGGGCAACAGCCCGCGGGCGATCGTCTTCAGCACGTGCTTGCCCTCGGATGCCAGCTTGAGCTCGGGCGGCATCGACGCCGCCAGTTCCACCAGCTGGTGGTCGAGGAAGGGCACGCGTGCTTCCAGCCCCCAGGCCATGGTCATGTTGTCCACCCGCTTCACCGGGTCGTCGGTAATGAGCATGGTCGTGTCCATCCGCAATACCTGATCGATGAATTCGTCGGCGAAAGGTTCCGCCAGATGCGCGGCGACGGTTTGCGCCGTGTAATCCGGGCCGTGATAGGCCGGCATCGCCATCTGCAGGAATTCGTCGTGATCGCGATCGAAATAGTGCCTGCGGAAGCGATCGAGCGGCGTGCCGCTCGTCTCCGCCACCATGCGCGGATACCAGAAATAGCCCCCGAACACCTCGTCCGCCCCCTGCCCGCTCTGCACCACCTTGACCGTCCGGCTGACCTGCTCGGCCAGCAGGTAAAACGCCACCGCGTCCTGCGCGAAGATCGGCTCGGACATCTGCTCCACCGCCTCGGGCAGTCGGCGCAGCACTTCCGAATTGGGAATCAGGTACTTGTGGTGGCGCGTGCCGTACCGCTCGGCCACCGGGTCGGAATATTCGAACTCGTTGCCACGCTCTTCCGGCTGGTCCTCGAATCCCACGGAGAACGTCATCAGGTCGGGCACACCCTGCTCGGCCAGCAGCGCGACCAGCAGGCTGGAATCCAGCCCGCCGGACAGCAGCACGCCGACCTTCACGTCGGCGATCTCGATGCGCTTCTTCACCGCCTGCCGGAGGCTTTCGTGGATCGCCTCGGTCCACTCCGCCTCGCTCCGTGAGAGTGCCGGGCGCTGCGCTTTCAGCGACCAGTATTTGCGGTGGATGAGCTCACCGCGCGCGCTCACCGTCAGTGTGGTGCCGGGTACGAGCTTGCGCACGCCGTTGAAAATCGTGCGCGGCGCCGGCACTACCGCGTGCAGGGTGAACAGATGATGCAGCGCCACCGGGTCGATGCCGGTGTCGACGCCGCCCGCGGCCAGCAGCGCCTGCGGAGTCGAGGCGAAGCGGAAGTGCGCCGCGTCCT
>JBGSTQ010000091.1:0-11866 GCA_041736375.1 Thiobacillaceae bacterium | reverse complement strand
TCAGGGCGAATACATCGAGCAGATCCGCAGCCACGACATCACCTTCGGCATTGGCCCGGCCGGCACCGGCAAGACTTATCTGGCGGTGGCGTGCGCGGTCGATGCGCTCGAGCGCGAGCAGGTCAAGAGGCTGGTGCTGACGCGGCCGGCGGTGGAAGCCGGCGAGCGGCTGGGCTTCCTGCCGGGTGACCTGACACAGAAGGTCGATCCGTACCTGCGCCCGCTGTACGATGCGCTCTACGACCTGATGGGTTTCGACAAGGTCACAAGGCTGATCGAGCGCCATGCCATCGAGGTCGCGCCGCTTGCCTTCATGCGTGGCCGCACGCTCAACCATGCGTTCATCATCCTCGACGAGGCGCAGAACACCACGCCCGAGCAGATGCAGATGTTCCTCACGCGGATCGGCTTCGGCGCGCGCGCGGTGGTGACCGGCGACCCGACGCAGATCGACCTGCCCAAGCATGTGAAATCCGGCCTGATGGACGCGGCCGATGTCCTGGCCGGAGTGCGCGGACTGGCCTTTACCCATTTCCAGTCCGAGGACGTGGTACGCCATCCGCTGGTGCAGCGCATCGTCACCGCCTATGCGGCACGACGGGATTCGAAGCCCACGCATGGCGATTCCTGAACTGCATCTGGCGGTGCAGTTTGCCAGCCAGGAGGGCGGCCTGCCGACACGCGCGCAGCTCCGCCGCTGGGTCCTGGCCGCCCTCGAGCAGCCCGCCGAAGTGACGCTGCGGATAGTCGATGCCGACGAGGCCCGGCAACTGAACCATGACTATCGCCACAAGGAGTATGTCCCCAATGTGCTGACCTTCGAGTACGGTGAAATCGCGCCCGGTATGCTGGGGGGCGACATCGTGCTCTGCGCCCCGGTGATCGCGCGCGAGGCATGCGAGCAGGGGAAGAGCCTGCGCGACCATTACGCCCACATGACCATCCACGGCGTGCTGCACCTGCAGGGTTACGATCACCTCGACGCGGCGGATGCGGTCATCATGGAATCGCGCGAAGCCGTTATACTGAGGCGATTCCGTATCGCCAACCCTTATTTTTCCTGATTTTTTCGCACATTATGGAGTCTGGCAGTAGTCCCAAGCCGAGTTTGCTGGAGCGCATTTCCCACTGGCTGATGCGCGAACCCGAGGACCGCGAGCAGTTGATCGAACTGCTCCACGGTGCCTACGAAAACAGTCTGATGGATGCCGACGCGCTGTCGATGATCGAAGGCGTGCTGCAGGTGTCTGAGATGCGCGTCGGCGAGATAATGATCCCGCGTGCGCAGATGGATGTGATCGACATCAATGATCCGCCCGAGGCGTTCATTCCCTTCGTCATCGAAACCGCCCATTCACGCTTTCCGGTGATCGACCGCGATCGCGATGCCGTGATCGGCATCCTGCTGGCTAAGGACCTGCTGCGCCATTACGCCGAGGAGGACGCGGACATCCGCGGCATGCTCAGGCCGGCGGTTTTCATACCGGAGTCGAAGCGGCTGAACGTGCTGCTGAAGGAGTTTCGTTCCAACCGCAACCACATCGCCATCGTCGTCGACGAATACGGCGGAGTGGCTGGCCTGGTGACGATCGAGGACGTTCTGGAACAGATCGTCGGCGAGATAGAGGACGAATACGACTTCGACGAGACCGAGGACAACATCATCCGCGAGCAGGATGGCGCCTTCCGCGTCAAGGCCGCCACCGAGATCGGCGACTTCAACCAGACGCTCGGTGCGCACTTTTCAGATGACGAATTCGATACCGTGGGTGGACTGGTGGTGTCGCGATTCGGACACCTGCCCAAGCGCGGCGAGAGCGTCGGCTTCGACGGCTTCAAATTCACCGTGCTGCGGGCCGACAGCCGCCGTCTTCATACCCTGCGCGTGTCGCGTGTCACGTCGAAGGAAGACGAGCAGCCGCCGCCCGGCTGAGGCTTTTTTACTGCGTCAGGATCCACTTCGCCAGGGTGGCGGCGTCCGCGGGGCTGACTTTTTGTGCCGGCATCGGGACCTTGCCCCATTTGCCCTTGACACCCTTGAGGATGCTGTCGCTCAGCATCTTGTCGGCGCCCTTCTGGGTTTTGTATTTGGCAGAAATATCCTTGAAGGAGGGCCCCAGTTTCTTGGCGGCGACCTGATGGCAGGTCATGCACTTGCTTTTGTTGGCGAGGTCGGCGCTGGCCAGAGCAGGCGCTGACAAAAGGGGCGCGGCAACGAACAGGACGGCGGCAAGCAGTTTCATATTTCGGCTCCAAAAAAGAGGATAACAGCATCCTTTTCACAGTATATTAGAAAAATCTGATGGGTGTCCAGCGAGCGTGACAATAGGTCGCACCCGGTCAAGCAAAAGGGACGCCAAGGCGTCCCTTTTGCTTCAAGCTGAATAGCGGGGATGGATCAGTTGACCTTGGGATCCAGTTCGCCCTTGTCATAGCGCTTCTGCATCTCTTCCAGGCTGAAGACCTTCCTGATCTTGCTCGCCTGACCCGCCGCTCCGAAGGCTTCGTAGCGAGCCTTGCAGATGTCGCTCATGCCCTTGGTGGCTTCCTTGAGGAACTTGCGCGGGTCGAAGTTGGACTTGTTTTCCGCCAGGTGCTTGCGGATGGCACCGGTGGACGCCATGCGCAGGTCGGTGTCGATGTTGACCTTGCGCACGCCGTTCTTGATGCCTTCGACGATTTCGCTGACCGGCACGCCGTAGGTCTGGCCCATGTCGCCGCCGTAGCTGTTGATGATGGCAAGCCAGTCTTCCGGAACCGACGAGGAACCGTGCATGACCAGGTGCACATTCGGGATGCGGGCGTGAATTTCCTTCACACGGTCGATGCGCAGCACCTTGCCGGTGGGCTTCTGGGTGAACTTGTAGGCGCCGTGGGAGGTGCCGATGGCAATCGCCAGCGCATCCACCTTGGTCTTGGTGACAAAGTCAGCGGCTTCGTCGGGGTCGGTCAGCAACTGGCTGTGATCCAGTGCGCCTTCGGCGCCGTGGCCGTCTTCCTCACCGGCCATGCCGGTCTCCAGCGAGCCGAGGCAGCCCAGTTCGCCCTCGACGGACACGCCGCAGGCATGCGCCAGTTCGGACACCTTGGCCGTGGTGGCGACGTTGTACTCGTAGGTGGACGGGGTCTTGCCGTCGGTGCCCAGCGAGCCGTCCATCATCACCGATGAAAAGCCGGACTGGATGGAGCGGAAGCAGATGCTGGGGGACGCGCCGTGATCCTGGTGCATGCAGACGGGAATCTGCGGATACATCTCAATCGCCGCCAGGATCAGGTGACGCAGGAAAGGTTCGCCGGCATAGGAGCGGGCACCGGCGGAACCTTGCAGGATCACCGGGGAATCGACGGCGGCGGCGGCCTGCATGATGGCCTGAACCTGTTCCATGTTGTTGACGTTGAACGCGGGCAGACCATAGCCATTTTCGGCGGCATGGTCGAGCAGTTGACGAAGGGAAATCAGGGCCATTTACACTCTCCAGTAATAAACAAACGATATAAAAACGAGTCAGGTTTTCTTGGGGCCGCTCACGCGGACGATTTTCATGGTGTTGGTTCCGCCTGACTGTCCGATGGGTTCGCCGATCGTCAGCAGGATCAGGTCGCCCTCCCGCACCGCGCCGCGTCGCCGCAATTCTTCCTCGGCCTCCGCCAGCAACAGATCGCGATCCTTGGTGGCGGTCTTGAGGTTGATCGGGTAAACGCCACGGAAAAGAGTGACTTTTCTACGGGTTTCGACCTGAGGTGTCAAGGCGTAGATCGGCACGCGGGTCGACAGCCGGCTCATCCACAGGCAGGTATTGCCGGACTCGGTCAACGCGGCGATGGCCTTGATATTGAGGTGGACCGACGTGAACACCGCGGACATGGCGATCGCCTCGTCGGCACGCAGGAAACTGTGGTCGAGGCGGGTACCCGATTCGGCTTCCTTCTCGGCCTCCAGACAGACCCGGTGCATGGCCTGCACCGCCTCGACCGGGTACTGGCCAGCGGCGGTTTCGGCAGACAGCATCACCGCATCGGTGCCGTCGAGCACGGCGTTGGCGACGTCGGAGACCTCGGCGCGGGTCGGGATCGGGCTGGAAATCATCGACTCCATCATTTGCGTGGCGGTGATGACCAGCTTGTTGCGTTCGATGGCCATGCGGATCATGCGCTTCTGCAGTGCCGGGACCGCCGCGTCGCCGACTTCAACGCCGAGGTCGCCGCGTGCCACCATGATTGCGTCGGACGCCTCGAGGATTTCTTCCAGGTGCTCGATCGCTTCGGTGCGCTCGATCTTGGCGACCAGCTGGCTTCGACCGCCTGCTGCTCGCAACAATTCGCGGGCCTGGCGCATGTCAGCACCCGAACGCGGAAACGACACCGCGAGATAATCGGCCTTGAGCGCCGCTGCGGTGCGGATGTCCTCGATGTCCTTCTCGGTCAGCGCCGAGGCCGACAGGCCGCCACCCTTGCGGTTGATGCCCTTGTTGTTCGACAGCGGGCCGCCCTGGACCACGGAGCAGAGGATTTCGCTGCCCCTGACCTCCTCGACCCAGAGCTCGATACGGCCGTCGTCGAGCAGCAAGGTCACGCCGCGGCTGACATCGTTGGGGAGTTCCTTGTAATCCAGCCCGACACGGGTCTGGTCGCCGAGGGTGCAGGCGGCATCGAGAATGAAGGTGTCGCCCTTGGCGAGGACGATCTTGCCCTCCCTGAACTTGCCGATACGGATCTTCGGTCCCTGCAGGTCGACCAGCACGCCGACGGCGCGGCCGCGTGCCCGAGCCAGCGAGCGGACCAGTTCGGCGCGGTCGATATGGTCCTGCGCGGTGCCGTGGGAGAAATTGAGGCGTACCACGTCGATGCCGGCCTCCATCATCCGGTCCAGGGTTTTGGCATCGGAGCAGGCGGGACCGAGAGTGGCGACTATTTTTGTTCTTCGGATCATGGGAGGTGGGTGATTAGGCGTAGGCGTTGTTCGGGAGACTGGGATCTAGGAATTAGGGGCTAGGGGCGGAGCGGGCGGTGCCCACGCTTTCCCCTGAATCCTGGCCCCTTGTCCCTAATCCCTTATTGCGCCCGTTCCTCCAGAATCGCCACGGCCGGCAGCACCTTGCCTTCCAGGTATTCAAGGAAGGCGCCGCCGGCAGTGGAGATGTAGCTCACCTTGTCGTAGATATCGTACTTCTGGATTGCGGCGATGGTGTCGCCGCCGCCGGCCAGGGTGAAGGCGCTGGTGTTGGCGATCGCCATGGCGATGGTCTTGGTGCCTTCGCCGAACTGGTCGAATTCGAACACGCCGACCGGACCGTTCCACACCACGGTGCCCGCCTTCATGATGATGTCGGCGAGTTCCTGCGCGCTCTTCGGGCCGATGTCGAAAATCATGTCGTCGTCGGCAACGTCTTTGGCATCCTTCAGCACGGCGGGTTCGGCGGCGTCGAATTTCTTGCCGCACACCACGTCGACGGCGATGGGGATGGTCGCGCCGCGCGCGGTCATTTTCTCGATCAATGCCTGCGCGGTCGGAACCAGGTCGTCCTCGCACAGCGACTTGCCGACATTGTGGCCGGTGGCCTTGAGGAAAGTGTTGGCGATGCCGCCGCCGACCACCAGCTGTTCGCATTTCTCGGCCAGCGCTTCCAGAACGGTCAGCTTGGTGGAGACCTTGGAACCGCCGACGATGGCGACCATCGGCCGTGCCGGGTTGGCCAGCGCCTTGTCCAGTGCCTCGAGTTCTTCGGTCAGCAGGATGCCGGCCGCAGCGGTCGGCGCAAATTTGGCGATGCCGTGGGTCGAGGCTTCGGCGCGGTGCGCGGTGCCGAAGGCGTCCATCACGAAGACGTCGCACAACGCGGCGTATTTCTTCGCGGTCTCGTCGACGTTCTTCTTTTCACCCTTGTTGACGCGGCAGTTTTCCAGCACCACCAGTTCGCCGTCGGCGACGTCGAAGCCGCCGTCGGTCCATTCGCGGATCAGGCGGATATTCTTGCCGAGCTTCTGCGCGATGACGTCGACCACGGGCTTGAGCGAATCCTCTTCCTTGAACTCGCCTTCGGTGGGACGGCCGAGGTGGGACGTGACCATCACCTTGGCGCCGGCCTTGAGGCAGTGCTCGATGGTGCGCATCGAGGCGGTGATGCGGGCGTCGGAGGTGACCTTGCCGTCCTTGACCGGAACGTTCATGTCGGCGCGGATGAACACGCGCTTGCCTGCGAGATCGAGATCGGTGACGCGAATGAATGCCATGGTTTTTCTCCTGGGAAGTAAGGTTTAAGGGTTGGCGCGGCAGTGATGACCGCGCCAGGCCTTAAGGCTCACTGTTGAAGGGGTCAGGGGTCGGGATTCAGGGGGCAGGGAATAAGCGGCCAAGGCCGCACTCCTGATTCCTTCCCTGAATCCTGACCCCTTACTTCGCCACGTGCTCGACCAGACGCAGCATGTTGCAGGTGTAGCCGTACTCGTTGTCGTACCAGGACACGACCTTGACGAAGGTGTCGTCCAGGGCGATGCCGGCGTCGACGTCGAAGGTGGAGGGCGCGCTGTTGCCCACGAAGTCGGTGGAAACCACTTTCTCGTCGGTGTAGCCCAGCACGCCCTTCATGGCACCTGCCGAGGCGGCCTTCATCGCAGCGCAGATGTCGGCGTAGCTGGCGGGCTTGTTCAGCTCAACGGTCAGGTCAACGACGGACACGTCGGAGGTGGGAACGCGGAACGCCATGCCGGTCAGCTTGCCTTTCAATGCAGGCAGCACCACGCCGACGGCCTTGGCAGCACCGGTGGACGACGGAATGATGTTTTCCAGAATGCCACGGCCGCCGCGCCAGTCTTTGGAAGACGGGCCGTCAACAGTTTTCTGGGTGGCGGTGGCAGCGTGAACGGTGGTCATCAGGCCGCGCTTGATGCCCCAGTTGTCGTTCAGCACCTTGGCCACGGGAGCCAGGCAGTTGGTGGTGCAGGAAGCCGCGGAAACGATCGCCTCACCCGCGTAGGTGGTGTGGTTCACGCCGTAGACGAACATCGGGGTGGAATCCTTGGCGGGAGCCGATTGAACCACTTTCTTGGCGCCGGCCTTGATGTGCGCTTCGCAGGATTCGGTGGTCAGGAAGAAGCCGGTGCAGTCGATCACGATGTCGGCGCCCACTTCGTTCCATTTCAGGTTGGCGGGATCGCGCTCAGCCGTCAGACGGATTTTCTTGCCGTTCACGACCATGTTGGCGCCATCGACAGCGATGTCGCCGTTGAAACGACCATGCACCGAGTCGTACTTCAGCATGTAAGCCAGGTAGTCGGGGTCGAGCAGGTCATTGATCGCCACGATCTCGATGCCGGGGAAGTCCTTCGCCACAGCGCGGAACACCATGCGGCCGATGCGGCCAAAACCGTTGATACCAACTTTGATTGCCATTGCAGTTTCTCCTGAGAGTTGAAAATTTTGGTAGGGGTCAGGTGTCGGGATTCAGGGGCCAGGGAGTGAGCGGCCAAAGGCCGCGCCTTCTTTGACAGCGCGGGCGCAGCCCGCTCATCCCCTGAATCCTGATCCCTGAATCCTGCCCCTCGTCTTTACAGAACGCCCTTGACCGCCGCCACGACGGCCTCGGTGGTGATGCCGAAGTGCTTGAACAGCGCCGGCGCCGGAGCGGATTCGCCGAAGCTGTCGATGCCGATCACGGCGCCTTCAAGACCCACGTACTTGCGCCAGAAGTCGGTCACACCGGCTTCGACCGCCACGCGGGGCAGGCCCTTCGGCAGCACGCCGGCCTTGTAGGCGGCGTCCTGACGGTCGAAGGTGTTGGTCGACGGCATCGACACCACGCGTACCGCGATGCCTTCCGCGGCCAGCGCTTCCTGGGCTTTCACGGCCAGTTCGACTTCCGAACCGGTGGCGATGATCACGGCCTTGGCGCCCGCAGCATCCTTCAGCACATAGCCGCCCTTGGCGATGTTGGCCAGGGTCGCGGCATCACGCGCCATGAACGGCAGGTTCTGGCGGCTGAGGATGTGGCAGGTGGGGCCGCTGTGGCGTTCGACCGAAGCGACCCAGCCGACCAGCGTTTCCACGGTGTCGCACGGACGCCAGACGTCGATGTTGGGGATCATGCGCAGAGTGGCGGTCTGCTCCACCGGCTGGTGGGTCGGACCGTCTTCGCCGAGGCCGATGGAGTCGTGGGTGAACACGTGGATCACGCGCTGCTTCATCAGCGCGGCCATGCGAATGGCGTTGCGCGAGTACTCGGAGAACATCAGGAAGGTGCCGCCGAAGGGCAGCAGGCCGCCGTGCAGCGCCATGCCGTTCATGATCGCGGCCATGCCGAATTCACGCACGCCGTAGCTGATGTAGTTGCCGGGGTTGCCGTGGCGCACCGGATGGCAGCCCGTCCAGTTGGTCAGGTTGGAGCCGGTGAGGTCGGCCGAGCCGCCGAGGAACTCGGGCAGCGCGGATGCCAGCGCGTTGATCGCAATTTGCGAAGCCTTGCGGGTGGCGACGGTTTCGCCTTTGGCGTTGATCGCAGCCAGCTGTTCGGCGACGTGCGCCTTCCAGTTGCCGGGCAGCTCGCCCTTCATGCGGCGCTCGAACTCGGCGGCTTCCTTCGGGTAAGCCGCCTTGTACTCGGCGAACTTGTTGTTCCAAAGCGTTTCCAGGCCCTGGCCCTTGGTCTTGGCATCCCAGCCTGCATAAATGTCAGCGGGGATTTCGAACGCGGGGTGGTTCCAGCCGATGTGCTTGCGGGTGGCTTCAACTTCATCGTGACCCAGCGCTGCGCCATGCACGTCGTGGGTGCCTTCCTTGTTGGGCGAGCCCTTGCCGATGATGGTCTTGCAGCAGATCAGGGTGGGCCTGTAGGTGCTGGCCTTGGCTTTCTGGATGGCGGCCTCGAGGGCGACGACGTCGTGACCGTCGACGTTGGGGATCACCTGCCAGCCGTAAGCTTCGAAACGCTTCGGGGTATCGTCGGTAAACCAGTTCTCGACGTGGCCGTCGATCGAAATGCCGTTGTCGTCCCAGAAAGCGATCAGCTTGTTCAGCTTCCAGGTGCCGGCCAGCGCACAGGCTTCGTGCGAGATGCCCTCCATCATGCAGCCGTCGCCCATGAAAACATAGGTGTGGTGGTCGACGATGGCGTGGTCGGGCTTGTTGAATTCGGCGGCGAGGATCTTTTCTGCCATCGCCATGCCGACGGCATTGGTGATGCCCTGGCCGAGCGGGCCGGTGGTGGTTTCGATGCCGGGCGCGTAGCCGTACTCGGGGTGGCCCGGGGTCTTGGAATGCAGTTGGCGGAACTGCTTGAGGTCGTCCATCGACAGGTCGTAGCCGGTCAGGTGCAGCAAGGCGTAGATCAGCATCGAGCCGTGGCCGTTCGACAGCACGAAGCGATCGCGGTCTGCCCACTTGGGATTGGTCGGGTTGTGGCGCATATGATGGTTCCACAGCGTTTCAGCGATTTCCGCCATGCCCATGGGGGCGCCGGGGTGGCCGGATTTGGCTTTTTCGACAGCATCCATCGCAAGCGCGCGAATGGCATTGGCAAGGTCGTTACGGGTTGGCATTGCGTTCCCTTCAGCAGATTAAAAATGGTTAGGCAAAAATCGTCTTGTTGTGAGCACCCTCAAGCCGGACCGCGAAGACAGCTTGGGCAGAATATGCAAAAACCCTGATTATCCGTCAGCAGGGCAGGCAGAGGCAAGCCGCCGTCGGGATGGGCGAAAATACTGGATCAACAAGGACTTGGAGCGAGAACCTCAAAACCGGTCGCAGGAGGCGAGGCTAAATTGTTTTTATTCGCCTTGTACGGCCGTTTATGCGCCAGCGGCCTTCAGCCAGTCGCGCCACAATTCGAACAGCGCCGGACTGGCCGACGCCACCACTGAACGTTCCCACACGCTGGCGGTGTCGAAACTGCCCGATAGGCTGGCGAGCTGGCCCCCCGCTTCCTCCAGGATCAGCGCGCCGGCGGCGTAATCCCACAGCTTCTGGCCGCCATGCACATAGAGGTCGAAGCGTCCGGCGGCGGTGTAGCACCAGTCCAGGGTGGAGGCGCCGAAATTGCGCTGCGAGGCATACGGCGGCCAGGATGCCAGCCGGCCGGCGAGTTCGCGGTTGATGCGTTTCATCTCGACTCCGGCCAGCGCGCGCCGCAGTTCGGTGGCGGGAGCGCGCAAGGGCAGCGGGGTGTCATTGAGATGGGCGCCGCGGCCGCGCTCGGCGCTGAACATTTCGTCGGCGATGGGATCGTAGACCACCCCAAGCTGGCGTTCACCCTTGTATAGATACGCCACCGACACCGCGAAGTAGGGCACGCCGGCGACAAAATTGGAGGTGCCGTCGATCGGGTCGACGCACCACAGGCCGTCGCGCCCGGCATTCCAGGCGTCCTGCTGCCGGGTCTCGGTCATTTCCTCGCCCAGCACCGGTGCGTCCTTGATCTGCGGCAGCGCGGCCTCCAGTGCCGCTTGCGTTTCGGAGTCCGCCTCGGTAAACAGGCTGCCGTCCACCTTGTGGCTGTGCGCCACCTTGAGAAAACGCGGCGTCACCTCGCGCTGTGCGACCTCGCGCACCAGAGTCTTGACCTGTTCAAGCACGGTCATGTCCGCACGCAATAACAGTAGACAAATTCCTGTTCCTTGCCTGCCGGGGTGGGGTGGCGCTCGGTTTCGTGCCTGAGCAGGCGGAAGGGGGGGCCGAACTCGGCGTGCAGCGCGTCGGGCGAATAGCGCACCACGTCGAGCCCCGAGCATTGCAGCGGACCTTCCGGACCAAAGGCCGCGACGATGACATGACCGCCCGGCTTCACGCTTTTCAGCACCTGTTCGACATAGCGCGCACGATCGGACGGATCAGTGAGGAAATGGAACACCGCGCGGTCGTGCCAGACATCGTAGTGCGCGGCCGGCAACTCGGCCCGGGTGATGTCGGCGGCGATCCACCGCACCGATTGCGCCCGCGCACCGAGCCGTGCACGGCTGGCTGCCAGCGCCGATTCGGACAGGTCGAGCACGGTCAGATGGCGATAGCCGGCATCGAGCAGATTGTCCACCAGCACCGAGGCGCCGCCGCCGACGTCGATGATGCGGGCATCACGTCCGGCCCCAGTGGCGTCGATCAGACGCAGCGACGAGGCGGCATGCGGCTGAAACCAGCTGACCTCGTCGACCCCCTTGCTGCGGTATACATTTTCCCAGTGCTGCCGGCGATCGGCCACGTCACTCTCCCTTCCACTTGATCGAGCAGCCCATGCTGGGAATCTGCCCGGCGGGACCACGCTGGGTGGCGGCGATTTCCTTCATCGCCTCGAACAGGTCGCGGCGTACACCCTCGGGCGCGGTTTCCTTGCGCGACTCGTCGAAGCGTCCACGGTACTGCAGTTCGAAATCGCGGTTGAAGCCGAAAAAATCCGGGGTGCACACCGCGCCGTAGGCCTTGGCCACCTGCTGGGTTTCGTCGATGACATAGGGGAAGGAGAAGCCGGATTCCGCGGCCACCTTCTTCATGTTGTCGAACGAATCCTCGGCATATTCGGCCGGGTCGTTGGACATGATGGCAATGGCATGGATGCCGTGTTGCCTGAGTTCGGCCAGATCGCGCACCAGTCGCGGGCGGATCGCCTTGACGTAGGGGCAATGGTTGCAGATGAACATCACCAGCAGGCCGTTCGGGCCCATCGCCTCACGCAGTGTCCACAGCTTGCCGTCGACGCCGGGCAAGGCGAAATCAATGCCTTTCCGGCCAAAGTCACATACAGGGGTGGTGAGCGAAACCATGATGCACTCCGGCAAAACGAGCACTTAATCCCGGCATAATACCAACATGTCGCCGCCGCGCTTCTACCTCGATCAAATCCTCGCGCCGGGCGCGCGTCTGATGCTTCCGCCCGGACCGGCACGC
>JBGSTQ010000075.1:0-11854 GCA_041736375.1 Thiobacillaceae bacterium | reverse complement strand
CTACGGCAAGATGGAAGGCGAGCATTCGGACAAGCTGATCGCCTACATGATCGAGCGCGACGAGTGCCAGGGCCCGGTCTACTTCCAGAAGTGGTACGGCATGAAGCCCACCACCCCGATCATCTCCGGCGGCATGAACGCGCTGCGCCTGCCCGGCTTTTTCGAGAACCTGGGTCACGGCAACGTCATCAATACCTCCGGCGGCGGCTCCTACGGCCACATCGACAGCCCGGCGGCCGGCGCGATCTCGCTGCGCCAGTCGTACGAGTGCTGGAAGTCGGGCGCCGATCCGATCGAATACGCCAAGAGCCACAAGGAATTCGCCCGCGCGTTCGAATCCTTCCCCAACGACGCCGACAAGCTGTATCCCGGCTGGCGCGAAAAACTGGGCGTACACAAGTAAGCAGGCCATGCACTAACAGCAGCAAGTAACGCCCCCAGCGCACCGGGGGCGTTTTTTCTTCCGCAGTGAGGAATGAAGATGATCGACAAAGACCAGTACAAGGTTGAACAGGAGCCGTTCTATCAGCAGCAGAAGAACGAGGTCGCGCTGTACGAGGCCGCCTACCGCAACCGCCTGCCAGTGATGGTGAAAGGCCCCACCGGCTGCGGCAAGTCGCGCTTCGTCGAATACATGGCGTGGAAGCTTGGCAAGCCGCTGATCACCGTGGCCTGCAACGAGGACATGACCGCGTCCGACCTGGTCGGGCGTTACCTCCTGGAAGCCAACGGCACCCGCTGGCTCGACGGCCCGCTCAGCACCGCCGCGCGCATCGGCGCGATCTGCTATCTCGATGAAATCGTCGAAGCGCGCCAGGACACCACCGTGGTCATCCACCCGCTCACCGACCATCGCCGCACCCTGCCGCTGGACAAGAAGGGTGAACTGATCCACGCGCATCCCGACTTCCAGCTGGTGATTTCCTACAACCCCGGTTACCAGACGCTGATGAAGGACCTGAAGCAGTCGACCAAGCAGCGCTTCACCGCCTTCGACTTCGACTACCCCGACGCCGCGCTGGAAGCGCAGATCGTGGCGAAGGAAACCGGCATGGACGCAGCCGTGGCCGCGCAGCTGGTGAAGATAGGCGGCGTGGCCCGCAGCCTCAAAGGGCACGGGCTGGATGAAGGCATCTCGACGCGTCTCCTGGTGTACGCCGCGACCCTGATCAAGGATGGCGTGGACCCGCGCGACGCCTGCCGCATGGCGCTGGTGCGGCCGATCACCGACGACGCCGATATTCGCGAAACGCTGGATCACGCGATCGATGCGACGTTTGCCTGAACAACGCCGTCATTGCGAGCGAAGCAATCCAGCCGCCTGTCTGTGCGCCTGCCGCTGGATTGCCGCGTCGCTGCGCTCCTCGCAATGACGGCGTCGACGTGCGCTGAGGCTCGCCAACCATGACCACCACGACCGCATACCAGCACCCGCTGATGGCTGCCTACTGGGCGCAGCTCGACACCCGCTTCCCGCAGGTCGAGGAGGTGTTCGAGGACGTCATGGCCGAGGCGCTGGCGGTGCTCACGCGCGAAGGCATCGACGCCTACCTCGAAGCGGGCCGGGTCATCGGCAAGCTGGGGCGCGGTGTCGAGCCGATGCTGGCGTTCATGGAAGAGTGGCCGTCCACCGCGAAGGCAGTGGGCGAATCGGCATTGCCGGCGGTGATGGCGCTGATCCAGCGCATGCAGAAATCGCCCAACGGCCGTGTCATCACCCCCTTCCTGCAGACGCTGGCGCCGGTGGCGCGCCGCCTGCAGTCGCAGGAGCAGCTGCAGCACTACCTCGACATCACGCTGGATTTCATGGAGCGAACCACCGGCTCCATCCATGGCCACCACACCACCTTTCCCAGCCCCGGCCTGCCGGAATTTCTTGCCCAGGCACCCAACCTGCTCAACCAGCTGACGCTCGCCGGCATGAAGAACTGGGTCGAATACGGCATCCGCAACTACGGTACCCACCCCGAGCGGCAGAAGGACTACTTCAGCCTGCAGTCGGCCGACAGCCGCGCGGTGCTGCAGCGCGAACGGCACGGCACGCTGCTGGTGGACGTCGAGCGCAAGCTGGATCTGTACCTGCGCGGCCTGTGGCAGGACAGCGACCACCTGGTGCCGTACTCCACCGCGTTCGACGAACTGCGCAAGCCGATTCCGTATTACGACAAGCTCGGCATCCGCCTGCCCGACGTGTACGACGACTTGATCCTCCCCTCCCCCGCGATCCCTCACCCCAACCCTCTCCCAGAGGGAGAGGGGGCAAACGCTGAGCCCAAACCGATTGAACGAGGGGCTGGGGGAGAAGGGGTTTTCGTGAGCGGCAGCCCCCTCTCCAACTCTGATGGAACTACTGGCCATTCGACTGAGCCCGCAAGCGGGCAAGTCGCTGGTTATCCCCCGCGTGGCGGGAGAGAGGGCAATCGTCTCTCTTCGGGAGAAATCGTTATTTCTGGTTTGGACCGCTACCGCGCCGTGCTTGCCCACATCGTCGGTCACCGACGCTGGTCGGAGGCGCAGATCGCCGACAACTGGAGCCCGTTCCAGCGAATGGCGGTGGAGTTCTTCGAGGACTGCCGCATCGAGACGCTCCTGATCCGCGAATATCCCGGCCTGCGCCGCCTGTTCCTCGCGCTGCATCCGCAGCCGCTGGAAGGCGCCTGCGATCCCGAAACCACCTCCTGCCTGCGCCACCGCATGGCGATGCTGTCGCGCGCGCTGCTCGATCCGCATCACGGCTACACCGATGCCGACCTCAGGGACTTCGTCGCCCGCTTCCATGCCGTCATGGCGCAAGGGGAATCCTCAACCCGCGAAATCGCCGCGCTGGCGCTCTCCTACGTCGCCAGAACCCGCCGCCAGAGCGACCAGTTCGCCAAGGTGCATTTCGACGACACCGTGGTGGATTACCGCGACGACAACCGCCAGCTGTGGAAATTCATCGAGGCGGGCGACGAGGAAGAGGCCTTCGATGAAAAGCGCAAGATCGAGCAGGGCGAGGAAATCCACGGCCTGCCGCCGCGCCACTATCCCGAGTGGGATTACGGCAGCCAGACCTACCGCCCCGACTGGGTCAGCGTGTACGAGGCGCTGCACGCCAGCGGCAATGCTGCCGACATCGACCGCCTGCTCGCCAAGCACAGCGCGCTGGCCAAGCGTCTGAAGAAGATGCTCGACCTCTTGAAGCCGCAGGACAAGGTGCGCATCCGCTACCAGGAAGAAGGCAGCGAACTCGATCTCGACGTCGCCATCCGCTCGCTAATCGACTTCAAGGGCGGCGCCACCCCCGACCCGCGGATCAACATGAGCCACCGCACCGACGGCCGCGACATCGCCGTCATGCTGTTGCTGGATTTATCGGAATCGCTCAACGAAAAGGCCGGCGGCTCCGACCAGACCATCCTCGAACTCTCCCAAGAGGCGGTCTCGCTATTGGCCTGGTCGATCGAGAAGCTTGGCGACCCTTTTGCGATTGCCGGTTTCCATTCCAATACCCGCCATGACGTGCGCTACCTGCACATCAAGGGCTACGGCGAACACTGGAACGACGACGTCAAGGCGCGCCTAGCCGCGATGGAAGCCGGTTGGTCGACCCGCATGGGCGCCGCGATGCGCCACGCCGCGCATTACCTCGGGGCCCGCCCGGCCGACAAGAAGCTCATGCTCATCCTCACCGACGGCCGTCCCTCCGACGTCGATGTCCACGACGAACGCCTGCTGATCGAAGACGCCCGCCAGGCTGTCAAGGAACTCGACCAGCAGGGCATCTTCCCCTACTGCATCAGCCTCGATCCCAAGGCCGACGAATACGTCGGTGACATCTTCGGTCGCCAGTTCACAGTCATCGACCACATCGAGCGGCTGCCGGAAAAACTGCCAGCGCTTTTTATGGCGTTAACGAAGTAAACGCCATAAATGGCAGTTTTCAGTGAAGGCTCTTGTGCCCGCTAGGGTGAACGTGAGTGAAGCGAACGTTAAGTCGCGTAGCGACGGCCGGAGCTAAAAGCTGCCAGCGCTTTTCGTGGCACTTACCAAGTGAGAGGCATGAAGGGCGGCTTTCGGCGCAGGCTCTTGTGCCCTCCAGGGTGGACGTGAGCGGAGCGGAGGTTAAGCGGCGAAACAGCGGCCGTAGTCAAAAGGCACCTGAGATGTTCATGGCACTCACCAGGTAAGTGCGGTTCGACGCGCAGCCTTGATCCGGCATGCGCCCGCGAACGGTTTTTGTGTCTGCAGAGCAGCGGGGGGCGGAGATCGGTGTCGACCCTGAAACGGCAGTCGCAGCGTGTTTGCCGACGGTCGGTTCTTCACGAGCAGAAGAAGCAATCGTGCCCCCGGTATTCAGGCGTGGACGCTCCCGGGCTTGGCTGACTGCGGTTCATCGCGGCATGACGGAATTTCAACATGGCGGCTTTGGCTGTTTGCCTGCCGCAGCGGACGTCTTCCCGCTCTTGCTGACATTGTGGGAGGCGTGAACGGAATAAGCAGGATGGCATGAATGGTGCTAGTTATGTGGCGTCTGCGCCAACATGAAACCTGCGATGTCCGATCTGTTCGAAATGCTGAGCACCCTCACCCGCCGCCGAAAAGTGGCGGATGAGTCGCCGTTCGACTCCATCGTGGCCACCCAAAATTGGCTGAAAGCGCTGCCCGGGGAATCCGATTACGACACCCATCATGCGCTGGTCGAGGGATTGGAGCGGTTCAATGCCGACAATGTCGCTGCCACTGCCGAGCGACTCGAGATGCTGACGGCGATCGAGGAAGCCGGCCTGCCGCTGCAGTTCCGGGTCGTCGAACAGTATGTGCGTGTGAGCAACCAGGCATCGTTCGGTTTGGCTAAACAGACCTTGTGGCGCGAGTCCTGGGCGTTCTGGTCGCTCCTAGCCGTGGCGTGGGCCGACATGCTGAAGCACGCCTACAAGGGCTCTTCCCGTATCGAACTGAAGCCGTGGCGAGCAGAAATCGCTGCCCGGGCCATGCACTATGCTGGTCTGGCGATGCGCTGGGACTACCATCGCTCGCAGCCGCCGAGCGCCGATGCCTGGCAGCGCGTGCACAAGATCTACCGCCTGGTCGAACGTGACGGCTATGCCGAAGCCGCGGTCACGCTGAACGCCCGCCCGACCAGTTGCGCGCGCGAATATGCCCTGACGGTCCTGCTCGGCATGACCAATCCGCTCAACTACAAAACCCAGGAGATCGAGTCGGTCGCCCAGATGTTCGAAAGCTTCGCCGAGCTGCCGCTGCCGCAGCCGGGCTTCGAGTCCGCTCGCCATACCCATGCCATCGACCTGTCGGTCTATGAAGGGCCATTTGCCCTGGATGACAATCAGCCGACCGGCGAGTGGCTGCGCTACTTCGACCTGAATCCGCTGGTCGAACACCTGACATCGTTCGGCCCGCAGTCGAACGGCGAGAATGAGGATTGCCTCCCTCGCCGGATTGCCAAACTGATATCGCGCGATCTACGTCGCAGCCGTCAGCGCAAACATCGCTTCGGCCGGGTATGGGTCGCCAGCGGCATCGGGAACATTCTGGCCTCCCTGCTTGGCGCTGAAGTAGGCAGGCCGCACAAGGGACTGGAGCGCTGGACCCTGCGGGATGAGAGCGCCGAAGGACTGGGCTTCAGCCTTGAAGAGTCAACCGCGATGCCGCACGGCAGGTTGGTTGCGGTCAGCAATGATCCCTCGGAGAACGACTGGCAACTTCTGGCGATACGCTGGAACCAGAATGCGGGCGGCCAGCTTCTGGTCGGAGCACAGCGCCTGTCGCGCCATCCCAGGCGGGTCGAAGTCAGCTTCGTCCCGGACGCGGAGGCACCCGGAGCCCCGACGCATGCGGTGCTTCTGCCTTTGGACAACGCTGAGCAGGGCGAAAGCAACCTGCTGATGCCTCAGACCCATTACCGGGCCGGGGCGGAGATGCTGCTGCGCGATGGCGATGTCATCTGTCGCCTGCGTCTGGGACAGGTGCACGAAAGCCATGAACGTTGGGTCAGGGTGGGCATGGACGTGCTCAGCCGGGAGCAATTCGCCGCAGCGGCATGATGGCCTCCGGCGCGATTCTGCTGCGGCGGATAGCGCGCAATCAAGTAAGGCATTGTCTGGACAAACCGCTTCGCTGCCTGTCCAGCCAATGCGGATGGCCTGAACATTGGCCGTCCGCATTGAGCTGACATCGATCAGACGGACGTTTGCGATGACTTTCCTGTCAGGCCTTTCCTTGCCGAACCGGGTCAGGCAGCACTGACGCAGCCCCCTGCTTGGGGGTGCTCTGTGCCGCAGGTGCCGCGTCTCCCCGTCCCAGCAGGTAATCCAGAAACGCTCGCGCCACCACCGACAGCTGCCGTCCAGCCGGATATACCGCGTACCAGTGGCGCAGGATGGGAAAGCCCTCGACGTCGAGCACGGCAAACTGGCCGGGCTGGTTGAGCGTTAGGGCGTGGCGCGAGAGGGCGGAGATGCCGAGACCCGCGAGGATGGCCTGCTTGATGGCTTCGTTGCTGCCCAACTCGAGGCGCGGGTGGATGTTGAGACCGTGTCCGATGAAGATTCGCTCGATGGCGTTGCGCGTGCCGGAGCCTTTTTCCCGCATCAGCCACGGTTCGCTGGCGATGCGTTCGAGTGAAATCCTTTTCTCATTCGCCAGCGGGTGGTCGGGCGCGGCGAGCACGATGATGGGGTTGTCCATGATGGGGGTGGCGACGACGTCGATGTCTTCCGGTGGTTGGCCGACGAAATAGAGGTCATCCAGGTTGTCGGCCATGCTGGCCAGCACCTGCTCCTTGTTGGTGACGCGCAGGCTGAGGTCGATGCCAGGATGCAGCTTGGCGAATTCACCCAGCAGGCGCGGCGCGAAATACGAGGCGGTGGTGATCGCCATCAGGCTCAATTTTCCCTGCTTCAGACCCTGCCGTTCCGCCACCGACATGGTGTAGTGGTCCATGATGTCGAAAATTTCGCGGGTGGCCTGCGCCAGTTCCTGGCCGTCCAGCGTCAGACGAACTTTCTTGCCGACCTGTTCGATCAGCGGCACGCCCACGGTTTCCGCCAGTTTTTTCATCTGCATCGACACCGTGGGCTGGGTCAGAAACAACTCTTCGGAGGCGCGGGTGAAACTGCCCAGACGGGCTATGGCTTCGAAGATTTCAAGCTGGCGGAAGGTGGTGTATTGGCGCATTTGGAGTGAGGGGGGGAAGGGTGAAGGGGAGAGGGGTTACTCCGTTCCCTTGAGCGCCCAAGGCGCGATCCCTTTCCCCTTCAAAAAATATCATAGATAAAAGTCTATCTTAAAAATAGAAAATATCGACTGTTATTGATGATAAAACGCGGGCATGATGCGGGTCTCGCGTCGCAGACCCTTACCTGCGTCGGGGTTTTTCTCTACTTGAACTGGAGGCTGTCATGGCTGTAAAAACCTACAACGCTGGTGTTAAAGAATACCGGCAGACTTACTGGACCCCGGATTACACTCCGCTGGACACCGATATTCTGGCCTGCTTCAAGATCACCCCGCAACCGGGTATTGATCGCGAAGAAGTTGCCGCTGCCGTCGCCGCTGAATCGTCGACCGGTACCTGGACCACGGTGTGGACCGACCTGCTGACCGACCTGGACTACTACAAGGGCCGCGCCTATCGCATCGAAGACGTGCCCGGCGACGACACCTGCTTCTATGCATTTGTCGCCTACCCGATCGACCTGTTCGAAGAAGGCTCCGTCGTCAACGTTCTGACCTCGCTGGTCGGTAACGTGTTCGGCTTCAAGGCCCTGCGCGCCCTGCGTCTGGAAGACATCCGCTTCCCCATCGCCTACGTCAAGACCTGTGGTGGCCCGCCCAACGGCATCCAGGTCGAGCGCGACAAGATGAACAAGTACGGCCGTCCGCTGCTGGGCTGCACCATCAAGCCGAAGCTGGGTCTGTCCGCCAAGAACTACGGCCGTGCCGTGTACGAGTGTCTGCGCGGCGGTCTGGACTTCACCAAGGACGACGAGAACGTCAACAGCCAGCCCTTCATGCGTTGGCGTGACCGTTTTGCCTTCGTTCACGAAGCGACCCTGAAGGCGCAGCGTGAAACCGGCGAGCGCAAGGGCCACTACCTGAACGTGACCGCTCCGACCCCGGAAGAGATGTACAAGCGTGCCGAGTTCGCCAAGGAAATCGGCGCACCGATCATCATGCACGACTACCTGACCGGCGGTCTGACTGCCAACACGGGTCTGGCCAACTGGTGTCGCGACAACGGCATGCTGCTGCACATCCACCGCGCCATGCACGCCGTGCTCGACCGCAACCCGCACCACGGTATTCACTTCCGCGTGCTGACCAAGGTGCTGCGCCTGTCGGGTGGTGACCACCTGCACTCCGGTACCGTCGTCGGCAAACTGGAAGGCGACCGCGAAGCGACCCTGGGCTGGATCGACACCATGCGCGACAGCTTCATCGCCGAAGACCGCAGCCGCGGCCTGTTCTTCGATCAGGACTGGGGTTCCATGCCCGGCGTGATCCCGGTTGCTTCCGGCGGCATCCACGTGTGGCACATGCCCGCACTGGTCAGCATCTTCGGTGACGACTCCGTGCTGCAGTTCGGTGGCGGCACGCTCGGCCACCCCTGGGGCAACGCCGCTGGCGCCGCCGCCAACCGCGTCGCGCTGGAAGCCTGTGTGGAAGCCCGCAACCAGGGCCGTGCCATCGAGAAGGAAGGCAAGGACATCCTCACCGCCGCTGCCGCGAACAGCCCCGAACTGAAGATCGCCATGGAAACGTGGAAAGAGATCAAGTTCGAATTCGACACCGTCGACAAGCTGGACGTCGCCCACAAGTGACCTTGCGCTTGCGCAAGGTCATCCCGGACGGGCCACGGCCCGATCCGGCATCCAGTTAAATGAACCGAATCGAAAGGAAATGAAATGTCTGAAGTGATGGATTACAAAAGCCGCCTGAGCGATCCCGCCAGCCGCAAGTTCGAGACCTTCTCCTACCTGCCCGCGATGACCGCGGACAACATCAAGAAGCAGGTCGAGTTTCTGGTGAAGAAGGGCTGGAACCCGGCCATCGAGCATACCGAGCCCGAGCACATGATGGACTCGTACTGGTACATGTGGAAGCTGCCGATGTTCGGTGAAACCGACGTCGCCCGCGTGCTGGCCGAAGCCGAAGCCTGCCACAAGGCCAACCCCAACAACCACGTCCGTCTGATTGGCTACGACAACTTCTCGCAAAGCCAGGGCGCGTCGATGGTGATCTTCCGCGGCAAGACTGTTTAAGCAGCGACGGGTGACCGTACCAGCCCCCGTCGCCCGCAGGGCGCGGGGGCTTTTTGTTTGCCCGCGAATTACCCCGGGGGCAAAGGGACAACAAGTCGTAGGGTGCGCCACGCGCACCATTGAAAAGCGGTGCGCATGGCGCACCCTACGGAGAGTGCAATGAGCAACATCGTCGATCAGTACCGTATCACCACAGAACCCTACTATCGTCCCGTCGCCGACGAGGTCGAGCTCTACGAGGCGGCGTACTCCGTGCGCATGCCGATGATGCTCAAGGGCCCCACCGGTTGCGGCAAGACGCGCTTTGTCGAATACATGGCCTGGAAGCTGGGCAAGCCCTTGATCACGGTGGCGTGCAACGAGGACATGACCGCATCCGATCTGGTCGGCCGTTTCCTGTTGTCCGCCTCCGGTACCGAGTGGCAAGACGGCCCGCTGGCCATCGCCGCCCGCCACGGCGCGATCTGTTATCTCGATGAAGTGGTCGAAGCGCGCCAGGACACCACCGTGGTGATCCACCCGCTGACCGACAACCGCCGCGTGCTGCCGCTGGAAAAGAAGGGCGAACTGGTGCACGCCCACCCCGATTTCCAGATTGTGATTTCCTACAACCCGGGCTACCAGAGCCTGATGAAGGACCTGAAGCAGTCGACCAAGCAGCGCTTCGGCGGCCTCGACTTCACCTATCCCGAGCACGCGATCGAGACCGAGATCGTCGCGCACGAATCGGGTGTGGCCGCCGACATCGCCGGCAAACTGGTGTCGATCGCCGAGCGCAGCCGCAACCTCAAGGGCCACGGCCTCGACGAAGGCCTGTCGACGCGCATGCTGATCTACGCAGGCTCGCTGATCGCCAAGGGTGTGAACCCGATGGCCGCCTGCCGCGTTGCCCTGGTGCGCCCGATCACCGACGACCCCGACATGCGTGACGCACTGGACGCAGCGGTGAGCACTTTCTTCTGATGCGAGGGATCAGGGGTCAGGATTCAGGGGCCAGGGAATGTGCGGGCAATGCCCGCGCCCTTGAATTCATGCATGGCCGCAGGCCGTTCGTCCCCTGATCCCTGACCCCTGATCCCTGACCCCTGACCCCTGGAAAAGCCATGTCGATCAAACTCGAAGACTACGCAGAACTGCTGGAAGACCTGTCGCCGCATACCCGGGATGCGCTAAACGCGACCTGGCACGACGCGACCAAGGTGTTCTCGCCGCGTGGGCTGGATAACTATCTGAAGGGCGTGTCGGCCATACGCGGACTGGGACGCGGCGATTCGCTGGTCGAGACCTGGATCGAGAACGCGCCGATGGTGGCCAAGGAGGTTGGCGAGGACGTGGTGGCGGATCTGGCCACGGCATCGCTGATGCTGGCGTCCAAGACTTCCGGTGCGGTGATCGAACTGCTGCTGGCGAGTGCGCCGACGGCGGCCAACCGGCTGGGCGACGCCGCACTGTTCCTCAAGTATCTGCAGTTCCTCAACACCCTGATCGCGCAGGCGCCGCGTGGTGTGCGCCCGATGCTGGACAAGCTCGAGGTGCTGTTCCAGCACCTGACGCTGGGCGGCCTGCGGCGCTGGGCGCTGTGGGGCGCGCACGCCCACCGCACCAACTACGAGGAGCAGATCCGCTACTTCGGCCTCGAGTCGAAGGAATCGCTCGCCATGCTGCAGAAGGAACGCAAGGGCACGCTGCTGGTCGACGTGCAGCGCCGCATCAACATGTATCTGCGGGCACTGTGGGCGCGCGACTTCTTCATGCGGCCGACCTCCGGCGACTTCGAATCGCGCGAGGGCTACCGCCCCTACATCGCCGACTACCTGCTGCATGTTCCCGACGCGTTCGATGACTTCGCCATCGAAGGGCAGGAGCCGGTGTCCGGCCTCGAACTCTATCGCGCCACCGCCGCGCACTGCGCCGCCCACGTGGTCGAGACCCGCCAGCCGATTTCGGCCGAAGCGCTGAACCCGATGCAGATGGCGGTGATCTCGGTGATCGAGGACGCGCGGGTGGAAGCTCTTTCGATCCGGCGCTTTCCCGGCCTGAAGCAGCTCTGGAGCAGGCTGCATGTCGCCACGCCGGAAATGAATGCGAGCGTCGGCGATTACCTCAACCGCATCGCCCGTGCCCTGCTGGACGAAAGCTATCAGGACAGCGATCCGTGGATCGCCGAAGGTCGCGCGCTGTTCGCCGCTGCGCAGGATCGCCTCGACAGCAACCAGACCTCCTGGGAAATCGGCGTGCAACTGGCGCACAGCCTGACCGAGAAAAGAATCCCGTTCAACCCGCGCACCGACATCCTTGCCGCCCCCTACCGCGACGACAACCGCTACTTCTGGGAATTCGAGGAATTCGATTTCGACAAGGCCGCCGGTGCCGGCTACGAAAGCGTCAAGCAGGTTCGCAAGTACGTCAGCGCGATGGAGATGGTCAACGAGATCGATGTCGAGACCGCGGGCGACGATGCCGAGGAAATCTGGGTGCTCAGCACCGAGCTCTTCCCCTATGAGGACATGGGCAAGAGCTACAACGAACTGGAAGGCAAGGAGCCGGTTTCCGATCCCTTCCACTATTCGGAATGGGACTACCAGATCCAG
>JBGSTQ010000018.1:0-11023 GCA_041736375.1 Thiobacillaceae bacterium | reverse complement strand
GGGACGGGCACCCGATGACGAGGACCAACGTCGCGCAGCGACTCGCGCTGGCATTGGCGGCGGCAAGGCCAGCCATGCCGAGCCTGCGCGATCGTCACATCTCACCACACACCATCCGCCACACGACTGCCATGGACTTGCTGCAAGAGGGCGTTGAGCAATCGACGATCGCGATGTGGCTCGGGCATGAGTCGATCGAAACGACCCAGATCTATCTGGATGCCGATTTGGCGATGAAGCAGGCTGTTCTCGACAAGACGAAGCCACCAGAGGGCAAGCCTGGCCGGTATCGGCCAGATGATCCGCTACTCGCGTTCCTCAAGGGCTTGTAGCGCGGCAACCTATGTCCCGCGAAGTGCATGTGCATGCCCAGCCATTGGCGTTTGCAAATGCTGCGGGACATAGTCCAGCGCGGGAGATAGTCCAACTTTGTGTGGCCAAGCAGCAGTTGCACCGCCCGAAGGTTCTTCATGCAACCCGGTTGGAAGCGCTTGTAGCGATACACGATGCCTCGCAGAGATTGTCGTCTCGGACACCGAGTGCGATATATTTTGCCGATGAATCGTGCCGACCTCATCGACCGTCTTGCCGCTCGCGCCGCAGCACTCACCACCAAGGATGCGGAAATCTCGGTGTCCCTGATTCTGGATTCGATCGCCAGTGCCCTGGCGCGCGGTGATCGCATCGAAATCCGTGGATTTGGGAGTTTCGCCTTGAACTATCGGCCACCCGGACAAAGCAGGAATCCAAAATCCGGCGACCCTGTCCAAGTTCCAGCCAAATACCTGCCGCACTTCAAGGTCGGCAAGGAACTGCGGGAACGCGTCGATTATGTGGACGAGCACCCTGCTGCCCATCGTGTTGCCGAATGACGGCGGGCCGAACGCACACCCATGACCCGAACCCACGTCAAGACCATCAGCATCGCCACCGGCCAGAACCAGTCGCCACTGTCCAAAGGCCAGAAGACATTCAACACCCTGATCAAACAGATTGAACAACGGCGAGCCCGTTTGGCCGCCTGGGAAGCAGCCATCCCGCCGTACCGGCAAAAATACGCCGGTGAACTGGTTCCCCTGGTCGAAGCCTTGGAGGCGTTGCAAGCCAAGATGGCGTACAGCCTTGATCGGGCTATCGGCCTGAAAGGAATCACCAAAACCGAACGTAGCAAGATTGCACACCTGATTACAAGTTTGGCCAGGGAGCTGTTGGATGGGCGTGACGATGCGGAATTGAAAGCCCTGTTCAACAAGCACAGCCGGACCGACTACGACGACGAGGAGGCCGCCTCCCTCAAGGACACGCAATCCGCATTGGAGGAGATGCTGGGAGTCGAACTGGGCGACGACGTGGACATGAATTCCCCCGAAGACATCCTGAAGCGGGTTGAGGCGCACGTGCAAGAAAGGCAGGCGCAATACGAAGCCGATTGGCAGGCTCAGGAAGAACGGCTGGCCAGGCGTAAAAAGTCGGCCAAACAACTCGCCCGCGAGGCGCAGAAACAGGCTGAAGAAGCCCAGATCAGCCAGTCCATCCGCGAGGTCTACCGCAAACTGGCCAGCGCCCTTCATCCTGACCGCGAACCCGACCCGGTGGAGCGTGACCGGAAAACCGTGCTGATGCAGCGCGCCAACCTGGCCTATGGCAACAACGATCTTCTGCAATTGCTGGAGCTGCAACTGGAGCTGGAACACATCGACCAGGCCGCCCTCAACAGCCTCAGCGAGAGCCGGCTGAAGCACTTCAACAAAATCCTGAAGGAACAACTCGGCGAACTGGAACAGGAAATCCTGAATATCGAAGGAGGTTTCAAGGCGCAGTTTCGCATTCCCCCTTACTTCGACCTGCCCCCCAGCGCGCTCATAAGCATGCTCACCAGCGATATCACCAGCGTCCAGCTCGCCATTCGAGGTTTGAAAATCGATCTGACCGAGATTGAGGATGCCAGGAAGTTCAAGGTCTGGCTCAAGGCGCTGCGGCGCCGCCCTGGAAGGGAGGATGTCGACGACCTGTTTCGCTGAATTCCGGTGGCCACTGGATTCCCTTTCTGGGGCTGTAGCCGCCTGGCTCTGCATGATCGAGCGATGGATACGGAACGCATTTCATGGGATCCATTCACGGGGCCATAAAATCGTCTTTTCGTAAACAGGAAACCTCGTCATGGCCTATGTCCCCAAAAAGCGACACCGATCGAGTCAGAGTTCGCCCACCCTCTTTACCCTGAAGATCGAGTTGCACCCGGACGCGATCCAGCCAGCCATCTGGCGGCGGCTGGTAGTCGATGGCCGGGTCAGCCTCGCCAAGTTGCACCATTTCATCCAGGCGGCGATGGGCTGGACTGATGCCCACCTGCATGAATTCGTGATTCGCGGCACCCGCTTCGCTCCGCCGTTGCCTTCCGATATCGCGGACGACGTTCCAAGCGAGGACGATCGCAAGGCCAACCTCAATCGTGTGTTTGCCAGTGAGGAGCAGTACCGCTACCGCTATGACTACGGTGACAACTGGGAACACGTGATCACGGTGGAATCCATCAAAAACGCTGACAATGACCCTGCCGGAGAAGCGTGGGTCATCGATGGCGCCCGCGCGTGTCCACCCGAGGATGTGGGTGGCATCCATGGATATCACGACTTTCTGGAGACCTTGCTCACCGCCCCGAACTCCGAGGCAGCGCAGGCGCTCGTGAAATGGGCAGGCGGCACTTTCGATCCCGAACTATTCGACCGGCGCGCGGCGAATGCCGCCATCCAGCGACTGTTATGGAACCGCTGGGGCGGCAAGTGAGAACTGGTGGGCGAGGTTTGTCTGTAACTCCGAGCCGTAGCCCACCACCAGCCCCCCCACACACGGGAGGCCATGCCGCCGATTCCCACCGTCCCCCCTTCTTCAGGCCTGCGGCTCGCCTGGTAGTGCACGTCGGAGCCGGTGGACACTCAGAGTTCGTCGAGGATGGCGGCGTCGGGCGCACGAAACCCCACCCAGGCCGCAAACGCGAGTTCCAAATCCATGGTCGGGTTGGCTTCATGGAGTAGCTCGGCGCCGACCGTCGCGCCATCCAGAGGTTCGATGGCTATCATGGTGTTTTTCGGGAGTGGTCGGAGACATGAAGAAAGCGAAGACCGCAGCGGAAGCTTCGGAACTGGAAACCATCCCCAACATCGGCCCTGTCGTCGCCAGCAACCTGCGCCAACTGGGCATCGACTCCCCCGGGGATCTCGTGGGCCAGGATCCCTACGTGCTCTACCAGCAACTGTGCGCGCAGACTGGCGTCATGCATGACCCGTGTCTGCTCGATACCTTCATCGCCGCCACCCGCTTCATGGCCGGGGAACCGGCACTGCCCTGGTGGCGCTACACCAAGGAACGCAAGCGCACGCTCAAGACATCGTGAGTTTCACCCCTGCTGCGCCGATCAAACTTACTGGGCTCCTGCTTGGCACAGAGCGGCAGGCCCAGAGTCATCACAGCATCAATAACCATAACGACTCCCTCCGCAAGCTCCGGTCGTGATCCACGGGCATACGCCCGAAGCTGACGGGCCTGCCCCGGTGTAAAGCGGCACTGCCGCAAGGGAAAACCGGCTGCGCCAGAGTAGACCGGCTTCGCCGGGAGGAGCCGCGATGCGGCAAGTACCCTGCAACAACCAGCCTGCCGGTTATCCACAGAAAGTGGGGATAAGCCTGTGCACAGGCCGTCACGCTAATAGCAGAAACACGAAGTTATTCGGTTGCATCAGAAATAATCAGCTTGCACCAGGTCGAAACCATGCCCCCGGTGTCGGCCACACTGGCATCTGTACACACCAAGCAATTAACGTATTCGGATATCGGATATGGCTATGCGTGTTCGGATAGATACAACCGAAAAAACCCCGCCAGTCAGAGACTGAGCGGGGTCGGGGTCATGCGGAAAACCACTTCGACAACGGCAACTTGTTCAAGCAGCCTGCAATAGAGGAACACCGTTATCGTGCTGCGAAATCGCGGCTTCGATATTGATGCCGTGCCGTTCGAGGACAATTTGAACGGCCTGAGCAAGCACCGCTTCGGACTCGGCCTTGCGGTCATTGTCGTGGAACAACGACTGGAGCGATGGTTTGTTCCAGGTACTGCGCCCTACTCCGCTGCTGGCGAATTCCTTGCGGATTTCCCCATCGAATTTCTCGGCTTTTTCGTACTGCAACCAGAAATCCTTGCTGACACCCTCTTCCGTTGGCGGTAGCCATTGACGGTGGCGTCCCACCAAGCGGTTCAAACGGTCGATCAACTTCTTGTCCCGAGGGAAGAAATGGATCGTGCCGACACCAGGGTAGAAGCGAACATCGAAATACGAAGTGCTCATCCTGTGACCCCAGCGAAGCTCATCAAACTTGAAGCGGAATACCCATTCGAGGCTGACATCAGGCTCGCGCTTGCCGTCCAGCATGGCAAACACCTTGTCGTAGTCACGCAGCATCTGAGTACCGTCCCAGTCCAGGGATGACCGCCAGCCACCTGTCGGGTTTCCAGGAATGATGAACCGCGTCGTCTTGATCCTCATCCCGCACGTCCGGTGTTTATCATTGGATTTCCATCCCATGTAGAACACCGTGTTGTCCGAGTGGTACTTCGTGATCAAGTCGAACACGTCGCAGGCCATCTCGATCTGAATCTGGCCTCCCGCGTTGGCCAGGCCCGCCAGGAAGCCATAGATATTGGATTCCGAAAACTCCAATTTCTTGATGTTTTCGAACTCCGCTTCCAGACGGCGTTGAGCGCGAGACGAAAGCCGCGAGGTGACCTGGGTTGACCGAAGAATGCCCGTCCATGCCCGATCCTTCAGCTTGCCATAGCGTTTTCCAAGCTCGCCGCGCACCCATGTTGCCGTGCTGCCGGACGATCCACCAGACGACTCACCAGATGCATCGCCATTGACCTTCGCCATCGTTTCGCCAAGTAACTTGGCGTAATAACTGGCACGGGCCTCCGCATAGACCTCCTGACGCATTGCCTCGACCGCCGCCTTGAAGGCTAGGACCGTGTTCTCAGCGAAGTTGTTCGGCAACGCCAGGTCGTGTGCTTCGTGAAAATCGGCCCCCAGGCTGTGCACCTGGGTATCGGCCTTCATCTCACCCAGGATGTCGCCGATGATCGCACTCGTGTCCGCCTGCTTGCGCAGATAGACCAGCACTACCTCGACTTCCGCTTCCTTTTCCACTCCTTCGCCCTTGAAGGCATCAGGAATGAACTCGACTTCGCCGTGCTGCTCGATGAGCCTCACGAGCATTTGGCGCTCCTTCGAGTACGGGTTTCGGATGGTCTCGGCATTCAGGATCGCCACGATCTCGCCATCAAACAGAATGTCCCATGCCTTGAGCACATGCTTCGCGCCGTCGGCAAAGGGTGGATTCATGATGATGTGCGAGTAGATCGCGCCGGTTTCGAACCTCAAGAAGTCGAAGCCGACAACATCCGCCTTCTCCTTCAGCACAGGATGTTTTGTCGCATCCAGTTCGATTGCGTCGATGTCGATGCGGAGCTGGCGACCATCCCAGGGATCACGCGGCGCAGCGTCGATCAGGTGACCTTCACCCGCCGAAGGTTCCAGCACGCGCATGAAGCTACGGGTCTTGAACATCTTCCAGGCGCGCATCCCCAAGTCCAGCGGGGTGGGGTAGTACTGTAAATCCTGCATGGTGCTTCTCCTTTCGATATGCGCCCCCACGGGCGCGGTTGGTTTCGAAAGGGAGTAGCGAGAACAGCGGTCGATAAAAAACCCCGCTCGGTCAGAGACCGGGCGAGGTCGGGGTTCGTGTTACATAGATGCTGAGCAGCAAAGCCGCGTGATGGTTCTCGGGACCATAACCGTCTCTGTGACCACCATGCAGTCATCAATGAGATTGATGAAGGCATGCCGCATCTCGTCGCATGCGCGGTCGAACCGGCAGACCAGTTCCACCCTGTCACGCAGTTGAGACATCGACCACGCCGAGATGTCGTTGGCATCCACGTCACCGTCGATACCGCTGCCGGTGGTGCGATGCCAGCGGAGCGGATGCGCCAGATTGACGCGATCCATTTTCCCGCACAGGCCGCACTGACCAACGTCATGACTGACGTGCTGGTAATTCAGTTGCCCGCAGCTACAGCACCGGCTCTTGTAACCAGGGTCGTAATACTCGCCCCGGTACAAAACCAGATACCCACCAGACCGACCGTTGCTACCGATGGTGTAGCTTCCACTCATCGTCGACGTGAAGTCGTCGATGACGTAGTTAAGCTCATCCCAGAAGTCGGTATTCAGGATGTCATACGCCTTGCTGTCCTGTTCGTGGGTCAGGCCAAGATGCCGTATCTTGACCCTGTTCGCGTAACTGGTTCCCCGGTTCCACGAGTTCATTGTGTTGTAGCGGAAGTGCCCCACCAAGAATTCCACCATCTGTTCGCGACTGCGATGGTCTACTTTCTGCTCATAAAACATGACGACTCTCCTTCTGGACGCCACCCCCACGGATGGCGGGTTGGCTGAAGCCGACGACGGGGATAAACCCCATGCCGGCGCTTCGATTTCAGAAGGAAGTAGGAAAAACAGCGGGCGATAAAAAACCCCGACAGGTCAGAGACCGGACGGGGTTAGATAAAAGTTTGGACGCCTACCGTTGAACAGGAACGCCCACAGACTCAGCCAGATCCTTGAAGTGTGCGGAGACACGCATATCAACGCGCCCTTCGGCTGACTCGTCCCAGTAGTTGTCCCAATCGAACAGTTCAACTTCGACGCCATCGTCGTAGACATAATCGGCCACCCCGCCCGAGACGATCACCAGACAACGGTTGGTCGCGGCAATGCCCAGCTTTACGTGCTCGCCTTTGCTGTCTTCCGAATTGACCGGACATGCAACGACGCTTGTGAAGTTCAGCGAAGTCGCCATTTCTGCCTCGACAACATTGCCTTCGTTCATATCGATGGTTTTCCGGGCATCTTCCAACCCCGATTGGATCAACCGATACACCAACTCCCCCACCTGCCTGGCTGACAGATTGAGAGAGGTATCAACGTCGATCCTCAACGTCACTTGCTTGCTCATGCTGCTACTCCTTGAAAGGTTGCGCCCCACGGACGCGGTCGGGTTCAAGGGGAATAGGCGGAACAACAGTCGATAAAAAACCCCGCCAGGCCAGAGGCCGAGCGGGGTGGGTGATTACCAGGCGTATGACCGACCGGTGGACGCAGTGACACCTTTGAGGATGTCGTCCTTGCCCAGCACGCGCCTGGATGATCGGGCTTCAGGAGGCTCTTCAGCGGACACCACCCTGAAGGGATTTCCGCCTGCTGCCAGAACACCGGGGGCGGTTTTCCGCAACGCGATTTCCAGGTTGCGATCTGAGACCACGCCATCAGCATCCCGCCCTAGCCGGTAACCCTCAATGCTCAGGAAGGGCTTGCCATACTGGTACGCCGCGACCAGTTGCTGAACGTCGGACCACCGAGGATTACCCGCTAATTCCTCATAGCCCTTTGCACGCTTTGCCGGCATCACATTCGCCACCATGTCGTTCCATGACGACTCAAGAGCCTGCAAGCTGCCACGTTTCAGACTGCCCCAGACCCGATAGGCCTGGGGTTGCCTAGCCGTGCTGGCCACGGCGACCCAGATTTTCGGGACGCCGTTGTTGGGATGGATCAGCACACGGCAGGCCGCCGCCGTATCCAGGTTGGACAGCATCGGATTCATGACCGCCCTCCCCCATTCAGCCAGTTGTCAAACAGCTCCAGCACCGTTGACCGATCGTCCGATGGCGCACCGTTGAGCAAGGTGTCGTGCAGCGCTTCCCGGATGGGATCGACACCGGAGAAGTGGGCGTACTCCTCGGTCAACCGTGCCCAGGCGATCAAGGATCGCGTGGACAGCGTGACCTGCAGCCCCCCACCGTTGCTCACGAACGCCCTGCGGATGTCGCGTGCCAGACGAACCATGCCAAGCACGATGTCCTCGCGCAGCGAGGGTGCATAACGCATGACCAGACCCACCTCATCGATCTCCTCCAACGGCGGAAGCGCGAGTTTGATGAAGCGGTCGAAGAACGCCAGCGAACCTCGGCGCTCACCGGCATAAGCCCCGGTGTCATCGCCAAAGCCACCGCTGTTGCCGGTGACGGCGACGCGGAAGTTCGGATGCGGGATGACCACTTCTCCCGTTTCCGGGATAGTGAGGCGGGCTCGGCCATCCAGCACATCCACCAGGCGCATCTGCTCGCCGGCTTCCATCCGGGTGATCTCGTTGGCGAGGAACACCCCACCGGAGCGCGCGGCGGCCGCGAGCGGGCCATCGACAAAGCGGGTGGCCCCGGATTCGTCGATGGTGAGCGTGCCCACCAGGTCATTGAAGCGTGTCTTGCCGGAGCAGGACATCGACCAGACCTCGATCCCAAGCCTGGCGGCAACTTCGAGGATCAGCGAGGTCTTGCCGGTGCCGGCATCGCCCAGGATGAAAAGGTTCTTCACCGGGGCGTTTTCCGAAATCCACATCATTACCTTCTTCAGCACCACCAGATTGAACTGGTAATGCGGATCGGCGCTCGGCGTGCACAGGCCAGGCTGGCGTGTTTCCACGACCGCCTGTTCAGGTGCAGTTACATTGAAAAGATCTGCGATTTTGGCGGTAGCCATGACAACTCTCCTTCTGGATGCCACCCCCACGGGTAGCTGGTTGGGTGAAGCCGACGTGGAGACGAGTCCCATGCCGGCGCTTCGCTTTCAGAAGGGAGTAGCGAGAACGGCGGTCGATAAAAAACCCGCCTGGCCAGGGGCCGGGCGGGTTGGGGTGAAGATCAGTGCGTCAAGGCATGATCCTGGATGAGACAAGCGGCCTTGTAGGCAGCCAGCTCGTCATGGGATGACAGCCATTCCTGAAACCAGGCATAGCTGGCGGCCACCTCCTGGGGCGGCGCCAGCCAGAACCAGCGGAACGAGAGCGGAAATACCGTCTGCTCAACCTCCCGCCGGTAGTCACTGGCCCGCTGCCGCAGCAACGAATCGAACTCCAGTTCCAGGCGCTCCGCGTCCAGGATGGACGCACTGCCCAGATCGATGCGATCCAACGTTTCACGGTAACGGCCAGCATCGTTGCCCAGCGACCAATGCAGGATGCACGCGGCTTCGCGATTACCCCCGGTGTCACGGACACACGCCAGAGCCAGCACCAGATCACCCAAATCGGGCACATGGCACATGGTCAAGCCCTCCCCAGGGATTTGACGGTGAAGGACTGCGTGGGCTTCTTGCGCAGCCCCGCCAGCCGTTCAGGCGGGATGCCGTATTCCCGAAGCAGCGGCTCATAGTCCACCGCACCCTGACGGGTGGAGCGGAACACGAGTACCCCCGCACCATCGCGCTTTTCTGAATCACCAAGGAGCTCGACCAGGCGTTTCCTGGCGTTCTCTTCGGCCGATTTAGCCACTTCCAGCGCTGCATGAGCCGACAACCAGATAGAGGCAGCCCCCTGCCAGACATCCCCACACGGTGGCAGATCAAGACGGACAAACTCCCAGAAGCGAGACTCCGCCTCCAGCAAGCCATGAGCGATGTCCACCAGACGCTGGACACTGGCATCGCGACGAACCAGTTCACCCGTCTCAGGGACATAGGCCACGAAATGACAGGCGTTGCCTTGCCACGACGGGCCAGGTTCACCCCAGGCGACGATAGCCTGGTGGGCAAGCTGGGGCAGGTAGTACTCCGGGATATTGCCTTCCCGCACCATTTGCATGGTCCGGTCACCGGGCACCTTGATCTCGACGATCAGGTCGTTGTCGAACGACAGCCCATCGAAGCTCGCCCGAACGTAAGGCAGCTTGTCGTTTTCGCCAAACGCGGAGTTCACCAGATTCCCGGTGGACTTCTCGTAGGCGATGCGAGCCGCTTCCTCGTACTTGCGGCCTCGCAGCATGGCCGGGTTGGCCGGCTTGGGACCACGCTTGCCTGTCTTCATCTCCCAGAGCGCCTGGATGGATTCCATCCATTTCGCCTTCTGGACGATGCCGGCATCGCCTGCCAGCACCGGGGCATCACTGCCGCCGATGCCTTGCAGGCGCCAGGCATGCCATTCCGGGCAATCCGGGGAACCGGTTTCACCTTCGAAAATGATGGTTTTCATGACTACTCTCCTTTCGATGTGCGCCCCCCAGGGCGCGGTTGATTTCGAAAGGGAGTAGCCAGTGCAGCGGGCGATAATGGTTTCATCGCATAGCGACGAATCCCGCTTAGGCGGTTCTTCTTGGAGTGTGTATGATGTGTATCATTGTTTTATGAACAGCGCGGAATTGATCAAGCGGATGGAGCGGGCGGGTTGGGTGTTACGCGGTGTGAAGGGATCGCATCACATCTTCACGCACCCTGAGCGACCAGGTCATCTGAGCGTGCCGCATCCGCGCAAGGACTTGGGCGTGGGCCTGGCCCAGAAGCTATTGAAGCAGGCTGGATTGAAGGAGTAAGACCATGAGATATCCGATTGCCATCGAACCTGGGGACGAGACGCACGCTTGGGGCGTGGTCGCGCCCGATCTGCCAGGCTGTTTTTCAGCGGGTGATACCCTGGATGAGGCTATCGCCAATGCCAGCGAGGCCATCACGTTGTGGATCGAGACGGTGTTGGATGATGGGGGCGACATCCCGAAACCTGGCAGCGTATCCGCGCATCGGGAGAATCCGGATTTCGCCGGCTGGATCTGGGCTCTGGCCGAGGTGGACCCGGCCCTGCTGGAAGATCATACGGAGCGGGTGAACATCACCCTGCCACGCCGCGTGCTCGCCAGGTTGGATGCCAAGGCACGCGCGGCGGGAGAGAGTCGTTCTGGCTTCATTGCACATCTGGCGCTGACGGCCTGAGCGTAGGCGGTAGGTGTTGCGTCCCGTGTGATTGTGTTCCCATCCGTAGCTGGCCACTGTTCCGGGCTCGCGAGCTGATGCAGCATCTGATTGAATCGTTTACACCCACTGGTGAGGCAACAAGCGCCAGCCCCGTAGGCGGGTCAAGGGCAGG
>JBGSTQ010000227.1:0-1740 GCA_041736375.1 Thiobacillaceae bacterium | reverse complement strand
CGCTGCGCTGGGGCGAGACGGCCGCAGCCGGTGCCGGTCTGCATCCCCTGCTGCACGGGCTGCTGGCGGCGACCGGGGCGGTTTTCCTCGCCGCCGACCTGTTCAACCTCTACGTCTGGTTCGAACTGATGCTGATCAGCGTCCTCGGCCTGCTGGTGCTGGGGGGCCGGCGCCGCCATGGCGAGGCGGCGTTCAAGTATTTCGCCGTCAGCATGCTCGGTACCCTGCTGATGCTCGGCGCGGTCGGCATGATGTACGGCGCCACCGGCTATCTCAACTTCGGCGCCCTGCGTATGGCAAGCGCGGAGCCGGGGCTGGCGGGCGCCCTGCCGGCCTACCTCGGCCTGCTGGTGCTGGCCTTCCTGCTCAAGGCGGGGGCCTTCCCGCTGTTCGCCTGGCTGCCTGCCAGCTACCACACCTTGCCGGCGCCGCTTCTGGCGCTGGTCGGCGGGCTGCTGACCAAGGTCGCCGCCTATGTCCTGCTGCGCCTGCTGGGCGACGTGTTCGTCGCCACGCCGGGGATCATGCTCGAGGCGCTCGGCTGGCTGGCGCTGGTGACCATGCTGAGCGGAGTACTCGGTGCCGCCTATCACTGGGACGTGCGGCGCATCCTCGCCTTCCACATCGTCAGCCAGATCGGCTACCTGTTGCTCGGCATCGCGCTTGCGACGCCGGCAGGGGCGGCCGCGACCGTCTATTTCCTGTTCCACAACATCCTGGTCAAGGCCAACCTGTTCCTCATCGCCGGCTTGATGTTCGCCGCCGCCGGACACTACGACCTGCGCCGCATCGGCGGCCTGTATCCGGCGCGGCCGCTGCTGGCGCTATTGTTTCTCCTGAGCGCGTTCTCCCTGGTGGGGGTGCCGCCCACCACCGGTTTCTGGGGCAAGTTCATGCTGTTGCGCGAGGCCTTCGAGCAGGGGCGCTACCTCTGGGGTGGAACGGCCCTGGCGGTGGGGCTGCTGACGCTGTACTCGATGAGCAAGATCTGGCTGGAGGGTTTCTGGAAGCCCCAACCGCAGGACGGGCCGGCCGGGTCGACGCCTGCCGCGTGCCCGACCGCCGCCTATGCCGCAGTGGTGCTGCTCTCCTTGCTGATTCTGGCCATGGGGGTGTTCCCCGAGCCGGTCATCCGTCATGTCGAGCAAGCGACTGCGGGCTTCTGGAGCGGAGTCCTGAAATGAACCGATTGTCCGCGCTTATCTGGCTGGTTTTCAATTTCGTGAAGGAAGCCATCGTCTCCGGCGGGATCACCGCCTTGATCATCCTGCGCGGGGGTAAGAGCCTGCAGCCGGGATTCGTGCGCATGTCCTACGGCAATCTCGGCGAGACGGCGGCCGGCTTTCTCGGTGCGCTGGTGAGCCTGACGCCCGGTACCACCACCGTCGATATCGACCCCGAGCGCCGCGAACTGCTGCTGCACCTGCTTGACGTGACGCGCGCGGAACAGACGCTGGCCTCGATCCGGCGCGATTTCCTGCAGCCCGTCCGCACCCTGTTCGGAGGCAAGCCATGACCCCGTTGATGCTGTTCGTGCTGTTGGCGGGCGCGAGCGCACTGCTGGGGTTCTATCGGCTGCTCGCCGGTCCCACCCATACCGATCGCGTCGTCGGCCTCGACATCCTGTTCTTCGTCGCCATCGTGCTGAGCCTGCTCGCGGCCTGGACCAGCGGGCGCACGGTCTACCTCGACGTCGCCATCGGACTCGCCCTGGCAGGCTTCGTCGCGACGCTGGCCTGG
>JBGSTQ010000375.1:0-9446 GCA_041736375.1 Thiobacillaceae bacterium | reverse complement strand
CCACCGCACGGAAGGTGCGCGTGATCGGTGAACAACCCGGCGCTGTGGACGCGCGGGCAGCGGGATCGCGCCGCGGAAGTGGCAAGCCCGACGCACCCGGTCAGTTGAAGCCGCTGGATCGTTCGGTCGAACCTGCGAACGAGTCTGGCCCCGGGCCGGATGACCGCAGTCGCGACAAGGAGAAGAAAGGTCAGACCGAGATGCAGCAGCAGGCTGCCGAGAAGCAGCAGGCCGAGCGCAAGCGCCAGACCGAGATGCAGCAGCAGCAGGACGCCGCGAAGCAGCAGGTCGAGCGCAAGCACCAGACCGAGATGCAGCAACAGCAGGACGCCGCGAAGCAGCAGGCCGAGCGCAAGCACCAGACCGAGATGCAGCAACAGCAGGACGCCGCGAAGCAGCAGGTCGAGCGCAAGCGCCAGACCGAGATGCAGCAACAGCAGGACGCCGCGAAGCAGCAGGCCGAGCGTGAGCGTCAGCTTGAAATGCAGCATCAGCGCCAGCTCGAGTGCGAGCGCGAGGCAATCCGGCTCAATCAGGATGTTGGAAAGTGCAGGATCGAGGCGATGCCGCCGGAAAACCGTGACAATCCGAACCGGGACAGGAACGTCAAGTGAGAACCGGCTTTGTGCCTGGCCAGCGCTCCTGGAGCAGGGAGCGTGGACCGCTTCAGGACGGACAGGTGGCGTGCTGTGGAGGATCAGTCTTGTCCAGTAAAACAGCCTCGGGCATTCCCTGTTCGGACATCTCAAGAAAACCTAGAACGGACCGATGCATATCGAAGGGCGAACGTCGGTTCTTCGATTCTGGCTTGCCTCGCACATTTGAGCGCGAGTCCGATATTCCCTTGAATACATCCGCAAAATTGCCCAAAGACCATGCGGAACATGAGTGAGTGACCTGGAGATGGACATCAAACTGACAACGAATTTTCTACGCCCGGCCGCGTTGCTGCTGGCCAGCCTGGCGATCCTGGCCGGATGCGGCGGAGGCGGAGGTGGTGGCGGAAGTGGAGACGACACTCTGCCAGATCCCTCTGCTCTCAGGGTAATGGTCAGCGACACTTACGGGACCGCGGTCGCGGACGCTACGGTCGAGGCGGCAGTCGGCACCTCGGTCGTGACAGGAACCACCGATGCTCAGGGAGTCGCGCTGATCCTTTTTAGCGGAACCTCCGGCAGTGCCAATGTGACCGTATCCCGATCCACCTTCATCTCCAAGACCATTGACGCAACGGTCACGGCCAATGTGGTGACCGATCTCCCGGTAACGCTCGAGCGTGCGACGTCGGCTGCGGGAGGCTCGCTGACTTCGCGAGGCGCCCCGCCTGTCGTCAACACCACCCAGAGCATGACCTTCGATATCGAGTTAGTGGTCGTCGACGGTAATTCCCAGCCCATCGAGAACCTGACCGTGACGGACTTCGTCCTTCGGGTCTGCACGCCAGACCCGGCCAACAACAGGGTCGACTGCGTGCGCAGGTCGGACCCCAGTCTCGACGCGGCCTACGCCCCAGTGACAGGGACCCCTGAGGCCTTTGCCCTGATTCCAGGCGCACCGGCCGAGCCATATGCCGCCGCCCTGATGCTGGACCAGAGCGGCAGCATCTACGGTTCCGATCCGACCGGCGCGAGGTTGTACTCCGCGAAAGCGTTCCTCGGCGGGCTCGGTGTGGACGACTGGGTGCTGCTCTCCGCGTTCGCCGGTGGCGACGCCGCGACAATCCCGGACAAGCCGCTGACGGTGTATCCGCCATTCCGCGACTCGTCCTCCGCGCCATCGTATTTCTCCACCCTGGATTCGCTCCCAGCGCTGGTGGGCGGTGATACGCCTCTCTATGAGGCGCTCGACAGTTTGGGTGGGTTGGTGGTCAGCGATGCTACCTTGCCGGCCGGGATCGCTAAGTCGGTGGTCATCTTCACCGACGGCGACGACACTGCCTGCGCCGGCCCGGGGGCTTGCCGCACGCGCCGTCAGCAATCGATCGATTTGGCCAACACCAACAAGGTGCGTGTCTTCACGATCGGCCTCTCCAGTGGCGTGAACTTCGAGACGCTCGGCGAACTCGCCAACCAGACCGGCGGTGCTTTTCTCTTCGCCGAAAGCCCTGAGCAGCTGATTCCTCTTTATGGCAGCGTTGGCAAGCTCTTGAGCTTGAGCCTGCCTACCTACCGCCTCAAATGGACGGTCATAGCCGATTCGCCAGTCTTTCAGTCCGGAAACGCGCTCCTCGGTCGTGTGGAAGTGAAGGTGCCCGCCGGAACCAAGCCATCATTCGACGTCCCGTTCATCGTCGGCATCCCCTGACAGGAGCCTCGGAAGACGCAGGCCACAACGCCCCACTTCGATGGGGCGTTTGTTTTTGCGCTGCAGGTATATCTCGCGCATCCTGCGGGAAAGGTTCCGGGGATGGACTCCAGTTTGTGGCGCGCCGCTTGAGGACCCCAGAACGAACACCACCGATGCGATTACAGCCGGAACCATGATCACCAAGCGATGGCGATGCAGGCATCCCTGCCGTGTGCTTGCGCATTGCTGATTCTGGCTTAGTATTTATCGCCTGTTGTCTATTTGAGGAAAACACCATGCTGGTGACTTTCACGACCGATGCCTATGCCGACATCACCATGTTCGGGGATGTCGCGCTTGCCCTGCTGAAAATGATGGGACACAGCGCATCCGTGCCCGGCGCGATTCTGGCGGAAGATGTGCCTGACGCCCTGAGTCGCCTGACCGCCGCGATCGAGGCAGAAAAAGCCTCTGCACCGGTCGAGGACAAGGATTCGGATGAGCCGGTCGTCAGCATCGCTCATCGAGCACTGCCTCTCATTAATCTTCTTGCTGCCGCAGCGAAGACGAAATCCTACGTAATGTGGAAATGAAAACTTGCCCGTTGGCAGAGATGCTATTCCCGCCATCGATACTGGCCAAAGTGTCCCGACTCGTCACGGGCCTGCTCCATCGTTGATCAGCCAGGAAGCAAGGTCTGGCTCAGACGGCAAACAGGGACTGCGCAGGATGAATTGGCAAGGACGGCTTACTCATAAGACACGCCGGATAGGGGCAATATTTCGTCTTGCAGTCAGAAAGTATTTCCAGATCGACGGGACGGAATGGGCGGGAGCGTTCGCCTTCCATGCATTTTTCTCGTTGTTTCCCTTGATGGTTCTGCTCGTCACAATAGCCTCGGTTTTTATCGACCGGGACCGGGCGGCGGCGGAGGTCATCGCTTACGTAGAAACGTATGTCCCGATTGCTGGTGACATGAGAAGTCACATTTTTGACACTGTCGCCGGCGTGATCAAGGCGCGGGGGCAGGCGGGCATGGTCGCATTCTTCATCCTGGTATGGGTCACCCTCCAATGTTTCACCACCCTCGTCAGTGCGACCAACCGCGCCTGGGGCACCGCGACGTACAACTGGTGGCGGCTGCCGCTCAAAAGCCTGATTTTGCTCGGGATCACGGCAGGCGCGGTGCTTTTGGGCATCGGGGTGCCAATGCTGGCGCAAATTGCGCGGGACTGGCTGTTCCCGATGGAGGACTTCCGTTCCTGGGTCTATGCCCTGGCGAGATTCTTCATCCCCTTGGTGATGGTTTTCTCCGGCCTGAGCCTGTTCTACCGGCTGGCTCCGCGCCGGCCAACGTACTTATCCGAAGTCTGGGCCGCCGCCCTGTGCGCCACGGTGCTGCTGCTGTTAGCCGAAAGTCTATTCGTGTTCTACCTGAAGAATTTCGCCACGCTGAATGCAGTCTATGGAGCGTTCGGCGGGATCATGGCATTGCTGCTGTGGATTTACCTTTCCGCGAATATTTTCATATTCGGTGCCTGCCTGTGCGCCGCTCAGGCCGAAGAGTGTTCAGCGTCAGCGGAAGCAGTTGTGGTGCGTCGAACAGCAACTGCAGAAGCACCCAGCGCCGGCACTGGTAATTAAATTGATGCAAACCCGTGGGGGGGCCCGGTAGAATCAGCTCGATACTGGATCCGGTCCATGTCAAAACCCATTAAATCCATTACCTTTGCCATCGGCGCACTCATCGGACTGCTTGTCCTCGCCGCGATCGCGCTGAGCTTTTTTTTGGACGTCAACGCCTACAAGCCCCGGCTTGAAGCCGCCGTCTCGGACATGATGGGGATGGAAGTCAAAGTCGGCGGGCCTTTGGCAATCGACTTCTTCCCAAACGTGCTTGTCACACTCAAGGACGTGCACGTCCGCAACCGGGGGACGGAGGTCGTCACCGCAAGGGCGGCCAGGGTTGGGGTCGAATTTCTCCCTTTGCTGCACAAGGAAGTCCGCATCAAGCATATCGCGCTTGAAAACCCGAGCATATCCATCGAGAAGGGTAGCGATGGCAAGTTCAACTTCGAAAAACTGGTGCAGGCCCGAGGACCATTGCCCGACCTGAGTCTGGGACAAGTATCCTTTTCAGATGGGAGATTCCGCTACCTGGACAAGCAATCCGGGGAAGGATTCGAGGCCGCTGATTGCGGCCTGGACGCGAACCGCGTGCAGCTTTCAGGCAGGAAAGGACCCGGCATCATGAAGTACCTGAGCTTGGCGGCGGAAATCGTCTGCGCGGAGGTCCGGACAAAGAACCTCACGGCGTCCGACTTGAAATTTTCGGTTGCCGGGCAGCGCGGGATCATCGATCTCAAACCGCTCACCTTGCGTGCCTTTGCTGGGCAGGGTTCCGGGAGCATACGGGCGGACTTTTCCGGCGCAGTTCCCCTGTACCAGGTTCGCTTTTCCCTTTCACAGCTCCATATCGGGGAATTCCTCAAAACCCTGTCGCCGAAAATTAGTGCGGAAGGGTCGATGGACTTCTCCGCGAACCTGTCGATGAAGGGTAAGACCATGAACGCACTGCGGCAGACCATGGAAGGACAGTTCTCGCTGCGTGGCAAGAATCTCATCCTCAATGGCCGCGATCTCGATCGGCAGTTCGCCCGCTATGAGTCCAGTCAGAACTTCAACCTTGTGGATGTGGGCGCCCTCTTCTTTGTCGGGCCTGTTGGCCTGGCGGTTACCAAGGGGTTCAACTTTGCCAGCATCTTTCAGGGCTCGGAGGGCCGCAGCGAGATCCGGACGGTCGTCTCGGACTGGAAAGTCGAGCGCGGCGTTGCATATTCGCAGGACGTGGCCATGGCGACGAGAGAGAACCGGGTCGCCCTCCAGGGCGAGCTCGATTTCGTCAACCAGCGCTTCGCTCACATGACCGTGGCGTTGATCGACGCCAAGGGATGCATCAGGGCGCAGCAACACATCCATGGTCACTTCAACAAGCCGGTGCTGGAAAAGCCGAGTACCCTAAAGTCGCTCACCGGGCCGGTGGCCAGGTTGCTCAAAAAACTGGGGAGTCTCTTTCCGGGTGGCGAGTGCGAAGTGTTCTACGCCGGTTCGGTCGCGGCGCCGAAATAGCGGGCCTGCAAAGCCTGTCAGCTCAAGTCTGAATTCTGCAAGTGAAGTGGTCAGGCATTTCCACGCTGCACGCGGGTGTCCTGCATGGCACCTTCTCTGCTGTGCGACTCACCACGGTCCCCGCATCAACAGGGGATGCCGTTTCGCGCGCAGGTTGCCCTCCCAGTCACAGCCCGTTGTGTTGCAACGATAGCGGCGAACCGGTATGAAAGCGCTTATGAGCAAATCGACGGACCGGCGCGGAACACGGTACACAGCGCCATTGCAGCGGGGGCACTCGCATCCTGATGAGGAATAAGCGGCACCCTCAGGATGGTCGTCACCGGCTGCTGGAGTCGTATTCATAATGTGTTGGCTCCATCACGCTGAGCTCGCCGCGGCCGGTATCTGGGCCCGACGCTCCTGACGCAGCGCAACACACGGCGTCAGGCTGGACCTCAGGGACGGGTGTCCTTGTTGCGCTCTTCGAAGTCCTTGATCTGCTTCTCGGCCTCGTCCTTGGTGATGCCGTAGGACTCCTGGATCTTGCCCATCAGCTGATCACGCTTGCCTGCAATCACGTCGAGGTGATCGTCGGTTAGCTTGCCCCACTGCGTTTTCACCTTGCCCTTGAACTGCTTCCAGTTGCCTTCCACGATATTCCAGTCCATCTCAATCTCCTTGGGTTTGGGTTCCGACGGGCGGAATTGCCAGTCGCATCTTTATTTCTAGCCAACCTCTGGCCACTTGTACACCTCGCGCAGCCAGAGGCTGCAGCGGCGAGGGTCCCGGGAAACACTTATGGGAGCCCCCGATAAGGATCCAAGCTTGCTCGCAAGCGTAACCGCAGTCTGTACGGTGCCGTACGCAGGCGGGACTTCGCTCGGTGGTGTTCAGCAGGCTGCTGTGGTTGGTGGGCTGCGAGCGTGACTGATATCTCTTGTCCCGGAATTGCCTCGGCGGCATGGCACGCCGAATGGCGACCGGGAAAACGCTCATGGCATTGGCAGACGCTTGCGGTAACGCCAAAAGCGGCTCATCAGCGGCTTGACGCTGGTGCCGTGGACGAGAATGGAAAGCGAGACCGCAATGAGCGTCAACTGGATCAGCTCAAGGGCGAGGTCTTCGGGGAGACCGTGCTGGATGGCGTACATCAGGTAGTACAGCGAACCGATGCCGCGTACGCCGAACCAGCCGACCATGCCGCGCATCGGCCACGACGTGCGGGTGAACAGCAGGCTGGCGAGGACGCTGACCGGGCGCGCCACCATGAACAGGAACAGCGCCAGCCCCACCGCCCGCCAGCTCCAGGAATCGAGAAACAGCGTGCCGCCGATCAGCAGGACGAGCGTCAATTCCGAGATCCGCTCCAGATGTTCCTTGAATACCAGCGAGCCGCCGCTGACGGTCGGTGGTGGCTCGTTATCCGGGCAGGCGTTTGCAGCATCCCCGTCAATGTGGCCGGGTTGCGGCCGATCCGCCTGAACCGGTCCGGCGCCGGCGAGCTTGAGCTCGGTCTGGCGCAGCGCGACGGCAGCGAAAAATACCGCCAGAAATCCCCACGCATCGACCAGCACGCTCAGGCCATACACGACACCGATCAGGCCGAGTCCGAGGAAGTCGTCCATCAGCGTGTGCTCGTTGGGCTCGCTGCGCAGCTTCCATCCCAGATGGCCCAGTGCAGCGCCAGACATGACTCCGATGGCGATGCCCGCCAGCGTGGCCCACAGCACGTCGACCAGTGCCCAGCGCAGGCCGAATTCGCCGAGTTCGTGCAGTCCGAGCAATCCCATCCCCAGCATCACGAACGGAAACGCGGTGCCATCATTCATGCCGGCTTCGCAGGTCAGGGTGAAGCGGAGCTGGTCGCGGTCGCCGGGATGGCGGATCTGGACATCGGTCGCCAGCACCGGATCGGTGGGCGCCAGGATCGCGCCCAGCAGGATGCCCGCGCCCAGAGGCAGACCGAGTAAATAATAGGCGAAGGCCGCGACCAGCCCGACGCTTACCGCCATCGATGCCGTTGCCAGCAGAATCGGGGTGCGCCAGCGGACGAAGCTGACCGGCACGGGCATTTTGACGCCGGCGGAAAACAGCGATATCAGCACCGCCACTTCGGTCAGCACCTCCAGCAGCGCCGATTCCTTGAGCGGATTGAAGTGAAACAGACTGAGCACCGTCGGCCCGACCAGCAGTCCCACCGCCAGATAGACAATCGCAGGGGTGAATGGCAGGCGTTTGAGCATCGAGGGCGTCAAGCCGCGCGCGAGCAGCAGGCCGCCCAAGAGCAGAAACCAGAGTGCATTAGACATGGTGCGGTTGGCTCAATGGGATTCCGGTTTGATGTGACTGTTTTGGCGGTGCGCCTGGGCACTGAATCCGCCATGCATGACTCGACCCTCCGTCGCGCGCCCCGGCGGTGCGACCTGGAATATCCGAAAACTGTGGCTGATCACCATCCGCATTTTTCAGAATAGTCGGATTCAAAATTTCCTGGCGTACGCTATCGTACAGACGTATCTGCTCTGCATGCTTAAGGTTCAGGGCACGAAGCGCTTTCATTTCCGCCGTGGCGCTTCGGCAATCAAGTCTCTGCTTGCCTGAGGGCGAGCAGACCAAACGAACAAGAGGAACATGATCATGAACGACGCCAACCAAAATTTGGTACGCCCAGGTTACGAAACCCAGCCCATTCCGGGTTTTTCCCATGCCCCATTCGACTGGTCCCGCGAACACGCCGAGGAAGTCGCCCAAACAGAAGGTCTGGTATTGACTGAAGAGCACTGGCAGGTCGTGCGCGCGTTGCAGGAGATCTTTGCGCGTAATGAGGAGACTGCCATGACCGCTCGAGACCTGCACGATGCGCTCGATGAGCATTTTCATGCCGAAGGCGGCATCAAGCATCTCTATACGCTGTTTCCCAAGGGCCCCCTGGCCCAGGGCTGCCTGCTCGCCGGCCTGCAACCGCCGGCCGGGGCGCAGGACAAGGGCTTTGGCAGCGCGATCTAAGCGCTCAAGCCTGGTATCAACCAGGCGTATCAACTGCCGCCTCGGGGAACCTGCTCTGCGGGTCCGCGCTGCCCTGTCACGTATTGCTCAGCGGCCCTCCGCCCGTGCGGCCGATCATCGCCAGAAACTCGCGCCGGGTCGAGCCATTCGAGCGGAAGGCGCCCAGCATGCGGCTGGTCACCATGGCCGCGCCCGGCTTGTGGACGCCGCGCGTGCTCATGCACTGATGGGATGCTTCGATCACCACCGCAACCCCCTTCGGCTGCAACACGTCGTTCAATGTGTCGGCGATCTGCACGGTCATTCTTTCCTGGATCTGCAGGCGTTTGGCATAGATGTCGACCAGGCGGGCCAGCTTGGAGATGCCCACCACCCGGCGATCGGGCAGGTAGGCAATGTGCGCCTTGCCGATGATGGGCACCATGTGGTGCTCGCAATGGCTTTCGAAACGGATATCGGTCAGCACGATCATTTCGTCGTAGCCGTCCACCTCGGAAAACGTGCGCGACAGGGTTTGCTGCGGGTCCTCGCAGTAGCCGGCAAAGAATTCCTCATAGGACCGCACGACGCGAGCCGGTGTGTCGAGCAGGCCTTCGCGATCAGGGTCGTCGCCTGCCCAGCGGATCAGCGTGCGCACTGCGTTCTCGGCATCGCCGCGGTCGGGACGAGCCGGAAGCGTGGGTGCATCGGGTGTGCGTTTGGCATTCTTGGTCATCTGGATGTGCCTTTCGTGCGGATCCGCCCTCGCATGTAAGGGCCTTGGGTTTGACGCGCGATGCAGGCAACGCGCGCGAGTTCGTTCTTATGCCGGGTGACCTGTCTCTGCACGGGTTTCCGGCGGGATTCCGTAAAATGTGTCGATGTCCTGGATCCAGGCGGCATCGCTCATGCCAGGCCAATGCCGTTTGTCGAAACCCGGCGAATTCATCAGGCGCTCTTCGGCGATGTCGAGCACGAAGCACGCGTTTTCCGCATCGACCGTCAATGCGCGCAAGGGGATCGCAAACAGCTTTTCACCAACCCCCAGGAAGCCCCCGGAGGAC
>JBGSTQ010000371.1:0-3124 GCA_041736375.1 Thiobacillaceae bacterium | reverse complement strand
AGCGCGGCGTGCATGCCCAGCCAGGCATCGAGCCCGGGATCATGCTGATGCAGGGCCAGCAGGAATGCGGCGGTCTCGAGATCAGGCACGCCGCCATCGAGCAGCGCCGCCAGCAAGGCCCGGGCGTCGACGAAGCCCATGCCCTCGCCGGATTCGATCTGACGGATCAGGGTCGCGTAGCTCATGAAAATCGCGACTTCGTGCCGACGGACTTTGATCGGCAAACGGCCGTTTCAGCCCCGGCAGGCACGAACCGCATCCGGCGGCGCGGCAAGATAAGAAAAGATGACACGGCAGACATAGAGCGCTCCTGACTGAGACGTCAGGAGCAGGGTCTGTGCCAGCAGCGCACAGCCCCCGGGATTCAAGCACTTAGTACACCGACGATGGCCCGGCGCCCGCCCGGCCGCCCGGTCGTGGTGCATGGCAATCCGCACCTGCTGCGGGTTGGTGCGGACCGGCCTGTCATCCCGGTGCCATGGCACTGTACGGCGGGTCGGTTATCATATTCATATATTCATGTTTGTTTAATCAGGAGTCCGCCGTGCGCTTTTCATCCGCCTTGATCCTTGTCGCCCCTGCCCTTGCCCTGATGGGCTGTGCCACCCAGAAAACCCTGGACGCCCAGGCTGACTCGGTCAGCCAACAGCTCGACGTCCTGAAGCAAACGCAGGCCAGCATGGCCACCGCGCAGCAAAGCCTCGAAGCACGGCTTGCCAGGCTGGAATCCGAACAGGCCCTGCTGGCTTCCCGCCTCAATCAGGGTGACCCGGCAAGCGCCAGCCTGCAGCGTGAATTCGACAGCCTGCGCAGCCAGGCTGCCGCTACCCAATCGGCTCTCGCCGCGCTGACCGGCAAACTCGACAGCCAGACGGCTGCCTCGCAGTCGACACTCGCTGCCCTCGACAGCAAGCTCGCCACCCAGGCCAGCGCCATCAGCCAGGCACAGACCACCGCGGACGATGCCGTCAAGATCGCCCGCGACAGCCGTCTGGTCAGCGGCAAGGTCATCGATTCGCTGGTGCTGACCGAAAGCATGGTGATGTACGGCTACGAAATCCCCGAACTGACGCCTGAAGGCCGCGCCGCGCTCGACAAGCTGATTGCTGGCGTGCGCCCGCAGATGCCGCACGTGTTCATCGAAATCATCGGCTTCTCCGATGACGTCAGCCTCGGCAGCCAGAACCGCCGCATTGCCCTCGAGCGCGCCGAATCGGTGCGCCGCTACCTGCATGAGACCGGCAATATTCCCCTGCACCGCATGTCGGCGATTTCCTACGGCGACCTCAAGCCGCTCTCCAGCGACGTCACCTTCGAGGGACGCCGGCAGAATCGCCGGGTGGTCGTGCAGGTGCTGAAGTAATTCCTGCCATCCCGCCCGGGGGGCTCGAAGTCCCATAAAAAAACGCCCGGTAAATGGGCGTTTTTCATGTCAGCCAAAGCCTTATCTGGAGGATCACTGCGCTGGCAACGCAAGCTCGCCGCGGTAGATACAGCCGGAGTCGTGGGACTCCATGACGACGATTTTGGCGAGTCCAGGCAGCGCTGGCTTGAGGCGGTTCCACAGCCAGACGGCGAGGTGTTCGCTGGTGGGATTGGCCAGCCCCGGGATATCGTTGAGATAACGATGATCGAGCGCGGCGTGAACAGGCTGCCAGACAGCATCGATCGCCGCGAAATCGACCACCCAGCCGAGGTCGGGATCGAGCGGACCCGAGACATGCACCTCGGCACGGAAGGTATGGCCGTGCAGCCGCGAGCAGGGGTGGGTATCGGGCAGCGCCGAGAGCCGGCGTGCGCAGTGCAGGTGATAGATGCGGAAAATGTCCATCCGCCATTCTCGCCCAAGTCCGTGTTGGGGACCAGACAGCCGGGCAACGGAACTTTTACGCGCGCCGACAAACTATCGGGTGTTTGTTTTCACTGACGGAGTCTCCATGCTTGTGCAACGCCTTTCCATCGCGGCCGCCGCCGCTTTGATGCTGCTTTCCATCAACGCCTGCTCAAAGGAGGCCGGGCCCACGCTCGCCGCGCCGGAAGCCTATGCCCAGGCGCAGGCCGGCAAGCTGACGCTGATCGATATCCGCCGCCCCGACGAGTGGCGCCAGACCGGGGTAGCGCAGGGTGCGATCCGCATCAACATGCTGCATCCGCAAGGTCCGCAGGGCTTCGTGCGCCAGGTGCTGGCCGAGGTCGACGGCAACCGTGACGCCCCGATCGGACTGATCTGTCGCACCGGCAACCGCACCACCCAGATGCAGCAGGTGCTGCGTGAAGCCGGATTCACCCAGGTCATCAACATCAAGGAAGGCATGGTCGGCAGCGCGGCCGGCCCGGGATGGATCAAGCGCGGACTGCCGGTGGAGGCATGCGCCACTTGCTAGGGTGGCTCTGATCAATTCAGAATGGCCGGCATTGCGAGTACCCAGAGGGCATAAACTCGCGCGGCAATCCAACATATTGATTAAGCGGGCATTCTGGATTGCCCTCAAGGACTCCGATCCACTATGGGCTGAAGCCCATGTGGAATCGTATGCCGCGTCGCTGCGATCCTCGCAAAGACAAATTAATCAGCGTTTCCCTAGGTTGATCGCGCCCTTCAGGCAGATCAGCCAGACGTGAATTTCGGCAGGGCACAGCCCTGCCGCTCAGGCTGCCAGTTCCTTAGCCAAGGCGTTGCGCCGGCCGGTTTCGCTGCCGGTGAGTGCGAAGCCCTGCAGGCGCCCGCTGTCATCGGTATGCAGCGCACAGATGCCGGTGTCGCCGCACTCCACTTTCCAGCCTCCGGCCGCACCGAACCGGGGCGGCAGCACCGCCACCGGATGCGCCGGGGTTTTCACCATCACCGGCATCGCCGGATAGACTACCGGGGTCGGCGTGCCGGTCAGGGTGGCGGCGAGCGAGCGCGCCTGCACCATCAGCGGCTGGACGTAGGGCAGGTTGAGCCCCTCGACTTCGGCGCAGTCTCCCATGGCGTAGACGTTCGGCGCGCCGGTTTCGAGCAGGCCATTGGTCTGGATGCCGCGTCCGACCGCAATGCCCGCTGCCTGCGCCAGCTGGGTGCGAGGCCTGAGGCCGATGGCCGACAGCACGACATCGGCTTCGATGGTTTCGCCGTTGTCGA
>JBGSTQ010000359.1:0-3453 GCA_041736375.1 Thiobacillaceae bacterium | reverse complement strand
CCGTGGAGCTGGCCCGCCGCCATGGCTATCAGGCGGTGGCCGGCGACGCCACCGACAACACCCTGCTGGCGAACCTGGGACTGGGGCGTCAGGCCTCGCGCATCCTGTGCCTGACCCACGACGACGTCAGCAACGTCTATATCACGCTGACCGCACGCCAGGCTGCGCCGGCCATCCTGATCATTTCCCGCGCCAACAAGGCGGAAACCGTTCGCAAGCTGACCCAGGCCGGCGCCAACCATGTGGTTCGGCCCTACGAGGTGGTGGCCCGCATGGCGGCAGAATTCATCGGCCAGCCGGTGGCCTTCGATGCCCTCTACGATGTCGTCACCCGGGCCCGCGGCGTCCATCTGGAGCCGGTGACCGTCTCCCCGGGTTCCTGGCTGGATGCCCGGCGTGTGGGTGATATCGACCTCGCCGCCCGGCACCTGATGCTGTTCGGCGTCGTTCGCCCCCATGCCTCGCCCGCGGCCGACGGCCATGCCCCCTACGAGTTGCGCGATGCCCACTTCTACTTCAACCCCAGGCCGGATTTCGCTCTGCACGTCCACGACATCCTGATGCTCGTCGGCTACGAGGCCAGCCTGTTCCAGTTCAAGGAACGCGTCGGGCAACACCGTTCCACCTGGAAAAGCAGGGAGCGGCGCGGATGAAGCCGAGATTTGCCGTGTTCGGCTGCAATCCCCTCGCCATTGAGGTGGCCTGGCGCCTGTCCATGGCCAAGACCCCCTTCGTCATGGTGGACAGCGATGCGACGCTGGTGGATGCGGCCAACAAGGAAGGCCTGGTTGCCGAGCTGGTCGACTATACGGACGACGAGGCCCTGCGTGCGGTGGGAATCGGCAGCCATATCGATGGCATGTTCGGCCTCTTCACCGAAGACTCGGAAAACGTTTTTCTCGCCATCTCGGCCCGTGCGATCGACCCGCATCTGCGCATCGTCGCCGTGTGCCAGGCCCCTGAGGCCGCCCCCAAGCTGCTCGCCGCCGGTGCCGACAAGGTGGTGGATCCCTACGAGATCAGTGGTGCTCGCGTGCACGAACTGATCGAGAGGCCCGAAGTGGTGGACCTGCTGGAACAGACCGTGTTCGGCCAACAGGACCTCAATGCCGCCGAAATTACCATTCCGCGCCATTCCTGGCTGCACGGGGTGCGTCTCTCGTTGCTCAGGCGGGTCATGACGCAGAACCTCATCCTGCTCGGCGTGGTGGACCTGGAACGCGGCAAGGAGCTTATCCTCGGCACCCGCGGCATCGACCACAAGCTCGACTACGATGACGTGCTGGTGGTTATCGGGGCCCGCAGCGAGATCGATGCCTTCCGCGAACTGATCGAGCGAACGTCGCCCCCGCCAAACGCATAAACGCCGTATCGGCCGGGAAGCGTGCAGCGGGGGATTCACCCCCCGCCCTTTTTAATTGCATGGCTTTTCGGTAGGCTTCGCGCTAATCATCCGAAAACCGATCCCATGCATTTCACCCCCGATTCCTTTCGCGCCTGGCCGACCAAGCGCATCACCCTGCTTGGCATGTCCGGCGTCGGCAAGACGCACATCTCGTCGATGCTGCGCGGACACGAGTGGTTCCACTTTTCCGGCGACTACCGCATCGGCACGCGCTATCTGGACGAGCCTATCCTCGACATCATCAAGCAGCAGGCGATGCAGGTGCCGTTCCTGCGCGACCTGTTGCGCAACGACTGGATCGACATCAAGAACAACATCAAGATTCACGATCTGGGTCCGGTGCTGACCTTCGTCGGCAAGCTCGGCGGCCCGGAATGGGGCGGGCTCTCCCTTGACGAGTTCAGCCGTCGTCAGGCCGCCTACCGCGAGGCCGAGATCGCCGCCATGCGCGACGTCCCGGAATTCATCCGCAAGGGCCAGGAAATCTACGGCTATCCGCACTTCGTCAACGACGTCGGCGGCAGCCTGTGCGAGCTCGACGAACCCGGCGTGGTCGAACTGCTGGCCGGGCATACGCTGATCCTCTATATCCAGACCACCACGCGCGAGGAGGAGGACACGCTGATCCGGCGCGCGCAGTCCGATCCCAAGCCGCTGTATTACCGCCCGGCCTTCCTGGCCGAACAACTGCCGGTCTATCTGGCCGAAAAGTGCCTGGAGTATGTCGCCCAGGTCGAGCCGGACGATTTCACCCGCTGGGTGTTTCCGCGCCTGTTCCATTCGCGCATTCCCCGCTACGAGGCGATTGCCGGCCCGCATGGCTATACCGTCACCTCGCAGGAGATCGCGCAGGTGCGTGACGAGAGTGATTTTCTGGCACTGCTGGAAAGCGCGATTGCCAGGAAGGTACCGGAAACGGGAAGTCAGGGGTCGGGAGAAGCGCATGCCGCTGGTCGCGCATAACGCCCTGCCGACCTTCGAGCGGCTGCAGCGCGACGGCATGACGGTGCTGTCGACCGACCGCGCGGCGCACCAGCAGATCCGCGAACTGCATGTCGGCCTGCTGAACATGATGCCGGACGCGGCGCTGGAGGCGACCGAGCGCCAGTTTTTCCGCCTGGTCGGCGAGTCCAACCCGATCGCACAGTTCTACGTCCATCCCTTCACCCTGCCCAATCTGCCGCGCGGCGAGGCGGCGCGCGCACATATCGAGAAGTACTACGAATCCTTCGACACGCTGCGCGAAGCCGGACTGGACGCGCTGATCATCACCGGCGCCAACGTCAGTCATCCCAATCTCGCCGACGAACCGTTCTGGCAGCCGCTGATCGAGGTCATCGACTGGGCTTGGGACAACGTCACCTCGACCCTGTGTTCGTGCCTCGCCACCCACGCGGTGATGCAGTTCAGATACGACCGGACGCGGGTGAAGCAGCCGCACAAGATCTGGGGCGTGTTCGAGCACCGCGTCACCGACGGCCGCCACCCACTGGTGGCCGACGTCAACACCCGCTTCGACGTGCCGCACTCGCGCTGGAATGACGTTTCGCGCGCGCAGTTCGAGGCCGCCGGGGTCAAGGTCCTGGTCGAAAGCACGGAAGCCGGCGTGCATTTGGCGGTGAGCCGGGATGGCTTGCGCACCGTATTCTTCCAGGGCCACCCCGAGTACGACACCGTTTCGCTGCTGAAGGAATACAGGCGCGACCTGCTGCTGGCCGCCGCCGGCAAGCTGCCGGCGTATCCGCCGTTCCCGGCGTGCTACTTCAATCGCCAGGCGCAGGCCCTGCTGGCCGAATTCGGCAGCCGCCTGCGGGCGGGTGAGACCCTGGCCTTCCCCGAATCGCACCTGCTGCCGCTGCTCGACAATACCTGGCACGACACAGCCGAGGCGGTGGTCGGTAACTGGATCGGCTGCGTCTATCAGGTTACCCACGGTGATCGCCGCCTGCCCTTCATGCCCGGCATCGATCCCAACAACCCCCTGGGATTGTGATGGCCGACGCGCGCGCGCACTTCGACGAAGCCCAGGGCGCCCTGATCGCCAGCGG